>JALYNS010000302.1 GCA_030773035.1 Chloroflexota bacterium | reverse complement strand
GCCAGATCACGCGCACCCTCGTGGGCGGTGGCACTCCGTTCCATTACCTGATGCAGCTCTCGACCGCGTTCCTCCTGATCCTGGCCGCCAACACTGCCTTCGCGGGCTTTCCGCGCCTTGCCAGCATCCTGGGCAAGGACCGATTCCTGCCGCGCCAGTTCCAATACCGCGGCGACCGGCTGGCATACAGCTTCGGGATCATGGTCCTGGCCATGGTGGCGGCATTGCTGCTGGTGCTCTTCGGCGGCAGCGTCACCAACCTGATCCCGCTCTACACGGTAGGAGTCTTCATCGCCTTTACCCTCAGCCAGTCAGGCATGGTGGTCCACTGGTGGCGGCTGCGGCACGAGGTCCGCGGCTGGCGCTGGCGCGCCGCCCTCAACGGCGCCGGAGCACTGGCGACGGGGGTGGTGGCGATCATCGTCGGGGTCGTCAAGTTCGCGTTCGGCGCCTGGATGGTGCTGCTCCTCATCCCGCTGCTGATCGGGCTGATGTGGGCCATCGGTCGCCACTACAGGAGCGTCGAATCCGCCCTGGCGGTCGACTTGGAGAGCCGCTCGGTGCCCCGACGGATGGCCCCGCGCGTCCTGGTGCCGGTCAGCCGCATCGACCGTGCCACGCTCAATGCCCTCGCCTTCGCGAGCTCGATCTCGGAGGATGTGACGGCCGTCCACGTGTCTGACGACCCGGCCGATGTCCAGCACATGCGCGCCGAGTGGGAACGCTGGGGCGGGCCGGTCAACCTGGTCATCCTGGAGTCGCCGTATCGAGCCCTCATGGCGCCGTTGATGGCCTACATCGACGCGACCGACCGCGCCGATCCGCAACAGCCCACCACGGTCGTGCTGCCAGAGTTCGTACCGCGCCACTTCTGGGAGTACCCGTTGCACAACCAGACTGCCCTGCGGCTGAAGCTGCGCCTCTTCTTCCGGCGCAACACGGTGGTCGTGGACGTGCCATTCCACCTCGAGTAGGTGAGCGCCGGCGTAGAGTAGGCGCGCCGCATCCGCGACCGTCCGACCCGCACATGAGAGGCCGCTGAAGAAATGATCGTCGCCACCACACCGTTCATCGCCGGGCACCGCGTCGTCGAGACCAAGGGCCAGGTCTACGGCCTGGTAGTGCGCAGCCGGGGGCTCGGCGGGAACATCGCGGCCTCCCTTCGCTCGCTGGTCGGCGGCGAGATCAAGGAGTACACCCAGCTGCTGGAGGACACCCGTCGCCAGGCGATAGACCGCATGGTCCAGAACGCCACCCTGATGGGGGCGGATGCCGTCATCTCGATGCGCTTCGACAGCTCGGAGCTGGGCAACACCATGACCGAGATCGTGGCCTACGGCACCGCCGTCACGATGCGGGTCGACGCCGCGGCACCGCAGCCAGCCACCGAGTAGGCCGAGCGATGGTCAACGCGATTCGCGTCATCGTGGGGGTGCTGGGGTTTGGGCTCATGATCGGCGGACTGGTCGGCGTCGTCACCGGCGCGTGGGCTGAAGGCCTGTGGTCGATCGTGGCCGGCGCCGTCGTGGTCGTGGCCGTGGCGCTGGAGCGTTCCCGCTATCGATCAGAGGCGGCGGAGCGCTCGGATGCCGCCCCGGGCCTAGGCGGCGGCGAGCCATCGGTCCCCGGTGCCCCCTTCCGTCCCACCGACGAGGTGTTCGTCGATCCGACCAGCGGCCATCGGCTGCGGGTCTATCTCAACCCGGCCACCGGGGAACGGCTCTACCACGCGGAGGGTGAGCGCCGGGGCGCCTAGGTGCAGTCGCCGTTCGCTTGCGCTGCCGGCCCGGCCGGCATCTCGCCGGCGACCCGCTGCCCGATCGTCACGAGTGCCATCCCGAGGACCTGGCGGGCGCCGCCATTCGAGACACGGGCGTTGCGCCTCGTCTCGACGGCCACTCTGCGGCGCGGCTGCGCGCCCACGGATACTGCTTGACGGGTAATGAATCCGAACATGAATTGATCCTCCACCGGGCGGCCCGCCGCCCATTGTTCTTCCAGCCTAAGAATCTCTATCTCAAGATTGTCAACGGGCAGTGTAGGATACAGGTATCTTGATGTCAAGAGGCTTGACATCAAGAGTATGTGAAGGCAATACTGTCGGCATGGAAGCCCCGGAGCGGCTCCTCGAGGGCCAGCCCGACCACATGGACAAGATGCTGGACGTCTGGGTTCGCGAGATCCCCGGCCTCGACCGTCTGACGGAAGGGATCGTCGAGCGGATCGACCTCCTCTCGCGGTACTTCAACCATTCGATGGAGGCGACCCTGGCCGAGTTCGGGCTCGACCGCCGCACGCACCGCGTGCTCGGCCGCCTTCGCTACCAGGGTCCCCCGTACCGCCTCTCGGCGGGGGAGCTGGCCGAGGGGATGGGCCTCTCGAGCGGTGCCATGACCAACCGGCTCGATCGGCTCGAGACCGCCGGCCTCGTGCGCCGCCTCCCCGATCCCGACGACCGGCGCGGCGTCCTGGTTGAACCGACGAAGAAGGGCCACGCCGCGTGGGATCGCGCAACGGACACCCAGGCCCGTCGTGAGGCACTCATCGCGTCGGCGCTGAGCGAGGATGAGCGGGAAGAGCTTCATTCGCTGATGCGGCGCCTGATGCGCGCATTCCCCGACGAAGTGCGCGAGGGTGCCAAGCGCAAGAAGGCACGGGAGCACGCCGAGGAGTAGCCGTTCGGCTCCGCCGATCGCTCGGCACCATGGCCTGACGGCCGCACCGTCATCATAGCGACGCCCAGGCCTGCGCCGACGGCCCGCCACGACACCAGGCCCACGGGGTGGTCCACATGGCCAAGAGGGCCGGAATCCGATGGATGGCCTGACTGCAGTGACGGTTCGGCCGTCACGCGGCGGTTGCGTCTCGCACAGCTCCCCGCCTTAGGACTTGATCCGGCTCCCATCAGCGTCGAAGAGCGGCTCGGCGCTGACCGTGCAGCCGACCCACTCCCCGAAGATCTCCACGTCGCCGCGCTGTCCCGGCTCGACGAGCGCAGGCGGCAGGTAGGCGTGCGCGATCGAACGCTCAATCGCGAAGCCGTATCCACCCGACGTCACGCGGCCGACGACCTGGCCGCCGACCCGCACCGGCTCATTGCCAAGCGCCACCGAGCGCGGATCGTCGATCACGAGGCACGCGAGCCGCTTGCGCGGGCCCGCCTCCTTCGCGGCGATGAGCGCGTCGCGACCAATGAAGGCGGCCGCCTTGTTGAGCCGGACGGCAAAGCCCAGCCCCGCCTCGTACGGCGTCTCCTCCGGCGTGATGTCGCTCGACCAGACTCGGTAGCCCTTCTCCAGCCTCAGGCTGTCGATGGCCCGATATCCCCCGGCCAGCATCCCAAACGGCCGGCCGGCCTCCCACAGCGTGTCCCACAGCTGCGCCCCGTACTCCATCGCGCAATAGAGCTCCCAGCCGAGCTCGCCGACGTAGGTGACTCGCAGCGCGGTGACGGGCACGTGGCCGATCGTCAGCTCGCGGCTGGTCAGGTAGGGGAAGGCCTCATTGCCGAGGTCATCGGTCGCGGTCGACTGGACGATCTGGCGCGCCATCGGTCCCCAGATGCCGATGCAGGCGCGCGCCGAGGTGACGTCGGTCACGGTGACGGTGCCATCCTCGGGGGCGTGCTTCCGGATCCAGCCCAGGTCGTGGTTGCCGAAGGCGGTGCCGGTGACGATGAAGAAGCGCTCCTCCGCCAGTCGGGTGACCGTGAAGTCGCACTCGATCCCTCCGCGCCGGTTCAGCATCTGGGTATAGGTGATCCTCCCGACCGGCCGGTCCATCTCGTTGTCGCACAGGCCCTGGAGGAAGGCGAGCGCCCCGCCCCCGCTGATCTCGATCTTGGCGAAGCTGGTCTCGTCGAAGAGGGCGGCGGCGTTCCGGGTGGCCAGCGACTCGGCGCCGATGGCGGGCGACCAGTGCTGTCCGGCCCAGCCCCGCGGTCGCAGCGACTCGTCACCGGCGGCGGCGTTGGACTCAAACCAGTTGGGCCGTTCCCAGCCGGACTTCTCGCCGAAGGAGCAGCCGAGCTCCACCAGCCGCCCGTAGGTCGGGGAGAGGCGCAGGGGCCGCGCTGACTGGCGCTCCTCGTTGGGGTAGTGGATGTCGTAGTACGTGGCGTAGTTCTCGGTCGAACGGGCCAGGGTGTAGGGGCGTGAACGGTACTGCGCCCCGAAACGGCGGATGTCCATCTTCCAGAGGTCGAGCTCAGGCTCCCCGTCGACGATCCAGTGCGCGAGCTGCCGCCCCATCCCGCCGGCACCGGCGATGCCGTGGGCGGAGAAGCCGGAGGCGACGAAGAAGCCGCGCACCGCCGACTCGCCGAGGATGAACTCGTTGTCGGGGGTGAACCCCTCCGGCCCGTTGATCAGCTGCTTGATGCCCGCCTCGTGCATCGCCGGCACCCGCCGCACCGCGCCGGCGCTGATCTCCTCGAAGCGCGGCCAGTCGGGTGGGAGGAGCTTTCCGTTGAAATCGGCCGGGATGCCGTCCAGCGACCAGGGCAAGGGGTTGCGTTCATAGCCGCCCATCACCAGCCCGCGCACCTCGGGGCGGAAATAGACCAGGTTGTCCGGATCGCGCAGCTGCGGCAGGTCCGGCGTGACCCCTTCGATCGGCTCGGTCACGAGGTACTGGTGGGCGAAGGGGATGATCGGGACGGTGATTCCCGCCAGGCGACCGATCTCCGCGGCAAACATGCCGCCGGCGTTCACGACCACCTCGGCCGCGATCTCGCCGCGGTCAGTGGTAACTCCCGTGACCCGGCCGCGCTCGACCGAGACCCCGGTGACACGCGTCCGCGGCAGGATCGTCGCCCCCCGGGAGCGGGCCCCGGCCGCCAGCGCCTGGGTCAGCCCGCTCGGGTCGAGGTAGCCGTCGGTCGGCAGCCAGGCGGCCCCGTGAACGCCATAGGTGACCATCAGCGGGAAGAGCCGCTGCGCTTCGTCGGCGCTGACCAGCTCCATCGGCAGGCCAAAGGACTTTGCCCAGCCCGCCTGACGGCGCAGCTCCTCCATCCGCTCGGATGAGGCGGCGAGTCGCAGGGAGCCGACCTCGCGCCAGCCGGGATCGACGCCGGTCTCGGCGGCCAGGCCCCGGTAGGTGGCGACGCTGTCGACCATCATCCGGGTCAGGGTCGGGCTGGAGCGCAGCTGGCCCACCAGGCCGGCGGAGTGGAAGGTCGAGCCGGAGGTCAACTCGGACCGATCGAGCAGCACGACATCGGTCCAACCCAGGGCCGTCAGGTGGTAGGCGATCGCCGCGCCCCCAACGCCGCCCCCGATGATCACGCAGCGCGACCGCTCCGGCAGCGCCGCCCCGCGATCAGCCATGCGCCGCCTCGCGCAGGTGGCCCTCGAATGCAGCGCCCGAGGCGTTGTGCAGCAGCCGCTCGAAATGCTCATCGGCGTAGGCCACGAAGTCGACGTCGAGCGTGCTGATCCCCTGTTGCAGGACGCCCCACATCGCCTCGCGAAAATCGGAGACCACGCGCATCAGGGCCAGCCGTGCCAGCCGCGGCTCCCGCACATCGCCCTCGTAGGCCGCGAGCAGGATGGTGTCCTCGTCCGGCGTCAGGTCGTGGTTGACGCTGAAGTTGCCGAGGTCGAAGAACGGGTCGCCCATCCCGGCGTACTCCCAGTCGACGATCCGGATCCGCTGCCCGTCGTCGATGAAGTTGGCGTTGAGCAGGTCGTTGTGACAGGGGAGCAGCTCGATCGGCGCCTCGAGCAGGGCGCGCTCGATCCGGCGTCCGACCGCGTGCGCCGCGTCCCAGGCAGTTGGGCGCGGGACGCCGCGTGACACGGCCAGGGCCAGGTAGGCCTCGACGATGCGCAGCGGCACGAAGAGGCCCGGGATGGCGGGGCCGCCGTGGATGCGACGGATCGAGTCGGCCACGCGGCGCAGCATCTCCGGCCTGCGCACCTGCTCGAGGCTGACCGGCTCGCCAACGATGAAGCGGGTGACAAGGTAGCCCTCCGGTCGGATGAAGGCGGTCACCTCCGGCCCGATCCCGACGCCTGCCGCGGCCACCGTGGCCGCGTGCTCCACCTCACGGCTGATGCCGAGCAGGTGCGTGTCGTTGCCGGCCAGGCGGATGACGTAGCGCTCGGTGCTGCCGGAGGCCGAGATCAGGTAGTTGTGGTTGGTGATGCCGCCGGACAGGGCGGTGAGCATCAGCTCGCGGCTGGCCGTCTCGGGCACGCGCTGCAGCGCTCCGACCAGCTGGTCGCGCAGCTCACCACGCAGCTCTTCGGCGGGTTCGTCGGCCACGGCGCTCTCCTGTGGGTTGCCGGACACGATAAGCGAGCGGCCCGGCGCCGGGGCGCCGAGCCGCTCGAGATGTGCGGGATGGAGGAGGACTAGGCGATGACCGTCTCCCCAGTTGCCAGGTCGGCCTCGATCCTGTCCTCGCGTCCCCGCTGGCCGGACACGAGGTAGTAGATGAGGCCCACGCCCAGCACCGCGAAGACCACGGTCTCGAAGACCGGCCAGGCGGGCAGGCCCGCGAGGGTCTCCCCGTTCCACTGCAGGAAGGTGTTGATCGGCGGGTTGGTCCAGATCGCCCGCAGCTCGTTGCCGAACGCGCCGAACCACTCGCTGTTCCAGAGGCCGATGTTGATGACCATCAGGCCGCCCCACAGCAGGGCCAGCACGTTGAGGATGGTTCCCCAGCTACCAAGGTTGAACCAGGCGCCCTTGTGCGGCCAGCCCTTGCGACGGGCCGACCAGACGCCCCAGTTGCACAGGAAGTAGCTGATGTAGATCATCCCGGTCGCCGCGATGGCCAGGTAGAAGGCCGCCGAGGCGCCGGTCACCAACAGCGGAATGGCTGAGATGACCCCAATGCCGATGGCGGCGTTGGTCGGGGTCTTGAAGGTCTCGTTGACGTGGGCGAAGGTGCCGCCCATCGGGACGCGCCGGTCGCGCCCCATCGAGAACAGGAGGCGCACGGTGGCACCCTGGATCGCCAGGGTGCAGACGCACACTGCGATCAGGATCACCAGCAGGTACAGCTTGCCCAGCGTGAAGTCGCCAAAGATCACGCCGTTGAGGTTGCCGAGGATCGTGGTCGCGAACGGGTATCCGAAGGCCTGGCCTTCCTCCACGGCAGCCCCCACGTCCCTGAAGGACAGGATGATCGCCAGGAAGAAGACGAAGCCGATGATCCCCGACAGCCAGATCGCCGACAGGACGCCGCGCGGCGCCTGCCGAGTGGCATCCACCGTTTCCTCGCCGAAGGTCCCGGCGGTATCGAAGCCGTAGACCACGAAGAGGGCCATGAACATGCCCACCAGGAAGACGGGGAGGTACCCGCTTCCGCCGGAGAGGCCCTCGGTGAACGAGGTGTCGAACAGGATCTCCGGCGATTGGTGGTTGGCAAAGATGAGCAGAATCAGCGCGAAGACGACCATGCCGAGGATCTCGGCCGCCACCCCGATGTTGTTGAGGAGGGTCAGGAGTCGCACGCCCACCGCGTTGATGGCGGTGGAGATGACGAGCACGATCAGGGTGATGAACGACCACATGCTCAGGAACGGAATCGGGCTCTTCGCGAAGTTGTCGATCCCGAACAGGGGCGACATGACGTAGGGGACCGTTGCGGCCACCGCGGTGACCGTGATGATCCCGGCCCACAGGTATGTCCAGCCGGTGAACCAGCCGAGCGTCTTGTTCGAGAGTCGCTTCGACCACTGGTAGATCGACCCGGCGACCGGGAAGTGGCTCGCGAGCTCCGCAAAGTTCAAGGCGACAAAGGTCTGGCCGAGGATCACGATGAACCAGCCCCAGATGAAGGGCGGTCCACCCACTCCAATTGCCACCGCCTGCTGGGTGAATGACCCGGTCGACACGCTGATGTAGCTGAAGGCCACCGCGAAATTCGACAGGAAGCCCAGGCTCCTCCTCAGCTCCGGCTTGATGCCGAGCGATCGCAGGTGGGCATCGTCATTGGCGATCTGCTCGCCGTGTGACTCAGCAACAGTCAAGTCAGTCCTCCTTCTCCTCACACCGGTGGGGTGTGCGCCTCCTTGAGAAATGGGCACGGAGTTCACGGACGAGCGGCGATTGGTGACTCTCAGGGCGGCCGCTCATTCGGGCTGGGCGGCAGCATAGGAGCGCCCCGCCGGGCGCGTCAACGAGTTTTTTCGGGCCGCTCGGATGTGACGTCGATCCGATACAGCGGCGCCGAGCCGGGCCGCTCGAGCAGGTCCTCGAAGATGCGCCGCAGTGCCTCGCGCTGGGGTTCGTATGGGAGGAGTTCGCGGGCCTCGGCGAGCGGTGACCAGCGCCATTCGTCGTGCTCTTCGGAGAGGATCGGGTCGACTCCGTCGACGACCTGCGCGGCGAACGGGACGATCGTCTCGACCGTTCCGCGCTGCCACTTGTACAGGTCGAAGATGGCGTCCACCGTGAAGAGCGCTTCAGCCTCGAGGCCGGTCTCCTCGCGCAGCTCGCGGAGCGCCGTCTCATGGGGCGGCTCGTTCGCCTCGATCCATCCCGATACACCCTGCCAGAACGGCGGGTCCTCGCCCGCCACACGATGCATCAGCAGAAACTCCGCCTGGCCGTCGTGCAGGCGGTACGGCCACACGTCGACCCCCGACACGCGGTGCGGCGGCCAGCCATGGGTGCGCGTCTCGTTCTCGCTCACGTGGCGGATTGTAGGAGGCGGCCTCGTATCATCGGTCCATGGGCGACCGACCGCGGATCGTGGTGACGCTGCACGGCCCCGAGCAGGCGGCGCTCGAGGAGCCGACCTGGGCGACCTTCGACGGCTACCTCGACGCGGTGCGTCGCGCCGGCGGTGAGCCGATCGCCCTCGACCCGACCACTGATGCGGAAGATAGGCGAGCCGCGTTCGCGACGATGGACGGCCTGCTCCTGCCCGGTGGGGCGGACCTCGATCCCACGCTGTACGGCGAGGACCCCCACCCCGCGGTGGCCGTTGAGGGGGCGCGCGACGACCTCGAGCTGGAGGCCTGGACCGCGGCTCGCGGCCGGGGCGTTCCAATCTTCGGGGTCTGCCGCGGCTTCCAGGCGATCAACGTCTTCTCCGGCGGAAGGCTGGTCCAGCACCTGGAGGGGCACGACAGCCCGACCGATGCCCCGCAGGCGCATCCGCTCCACCTCGATCCCGCGTCGCGCCTGGCGGGGATCCTGGGAGAGACCGATCCGCTCCTCCGCGCGGAGGTGAACAGCTATCACCACCAGGCGGTGCGGCCCGCAGACCTGGCCCCGGGGCTCGTCGCCTGCGGCACGGCCCCGCATCACGATGGCGAGCTGGTCGAAGCCCTGGAGGCGGCCGACTCCGACGACTGGCTTATCGGCGTCCAGTTCCACCCGGAGCGGCCGGAGTTCATCGGCCCTGAGTTCGACCGCCTCTGGACGGCCTTCGTCGACGCCGCGCGGGTCAGGTCAGGTCGACGAAGACGTTCTTGACCTCGGTGTACAGCTCCATGGCGTGCATCCCGAGCTCCCGTCCGATGCCGCTCATCTTGTAGCCGCCGAACGGCGCCTCGGTGTGGACCGAACTGTTCGAGTTGACGCTGATCACGCCGGCCTGGAGGCCCTTGGCCGCCCGCAGCGCCTTGCCGATGTCGCGGCTCCAGATCGAACCCGACAGGCCGTATGGCGTCGCGTTCGCGATGCGGAGCGCCTCCTCTTCCGAGTCGAACGGGATGATCGAGAC
>JALYNS010000301.1 GCA_030773035.1 Chloroflexota bacterium | reverse complement strand
GGTGGCCTCTGCGCCGACCACCATGCCGGCGGCCTGTTGGAAGAAGTCGGCCGCCACGCCGGGGGCGCCGCGCTGGAGCGAGATCCGGGCGGCCGCCTCCATCTCGCGGGCCATCGCTGGATCCGGCGGGTCGACCGTCGCCGCGCGATGGATCGCTCGCTCGAGTGGATCGTCGATGGCGTTCGCCAGCGCCCGTCGAGCGGCGCGCCGTTCCCCCGGCGGCGTGTCCGTGTACGCGATCGAGGCATACATCGGATGCGCGGCTCGCAGCCGCTCCCCCGCGGCGACGACCACCTCCTGCTGGCACGCCTCGTCGATCGCGGCTTCGGCGTCCAAGCCGAGGATGCGATCCAGCAACCCGACAGTCGGTTGAGACGCCATCGCCACGAGGAGGAGGACGCCGCGCGCGGAAGGACTCAGCAGTGCCAGGCGGTCACGGACGAGCAGGCCCATCTCGGGGGAGACAGGAAGCGGCTCGCCGGCTGCCGGTTCCGCCCCGTGACGCATCAATGAGCGGCTCATCTCGAGCGCCACGAACGGGTTGCCTCGGCTGGCCTCGTGGATCCGGACGAGGAGCGGGCGCGGATGCACCACCGTGCTGCGCTCGCGGATGAGCCGTCCAAGGGCTCCGATGCTCAGCGGTCCAACCGTGAGGCGTTCCTGGCGTTCTTCCAGAATCGCGGCCGCGACCTCGGATGCCAACGGATCCGGCGTCCCGGTGCGAACCGCAAACACGAACGCGACCGGCTCGGAGCGCAGTCGACGGGCGGCGAAGGCGATCGCGGCCGCGCTCGCTGGATCGCACCACTGCGCGTCGTCCACGGCCACGACGAGCGGCATCGTCGCGGACGCGCCGCGGAGCACCTCGAGCATGGCCAGCCCGACCAGGTTGGGTTCGGGCGACGCGTCCCCGCCGCCGGTCCGACCCAAAGCCCTGGCGAGGTCGCGGGCGCGGGCCGGGAGAACCAGCTCGAGCAACGGGTCCAGGTCGGCCTCGAGGAGTCCCATCAGGCCGCCAAACGCCAACTCACGCTCAGCCTGGCTGGCGCGCCACGCGAACACCCGATCCCCGCGAGCCGCCGCGGCCCGCTGTGCGCATAGCCACAGCGTGGTCTTGCCGATCCCTGCCTCGCCGTCGAGGATCAGCGCTGAAGGGCGCGGAAGGTCGAGGAGCGCCTCGATAGCCTCACGCTCCGGGTCGCGCCCGATGATCTCGAATGACGGTATGGCCATGGCCCTGACGCGATCATAGGCTGCCTGCTGCGCCGATCCCGAACCGTATTTCAGTGGTTCCACGGATGCCCGAAGGCGTGCCGCAGCCCTACGGTCGTCGACATGAAACGCGCATCGATCTTCCTCGTGGTTGCCATCCTCGTCGCCGCCTGTCAGGCCGCGGGGTCGTCGCAGCCCCCCGACCAGTCACAGGCCGCGGGCCGGTCACAGGCCCAGGGCTCGTCGCAGGCGCCGAGCGCCGGAGGTGGTGGTGGTGGTGGTGGTGGTGGCGCAGCGCTCGCCGAGGCGGCCAATGCCGTCACGGACTGGTGCACCCTGATGCCCGCTGACCTCGTCGCTGAGCTCGTCCCGGGAGAGGTCATCCTGCAGGCCGAGGAGTTTCCCTCGAGATGCACGGCCAGCAACCAGGTGCAGGCGCTCCAGGTCTCGTACCAGGACTTCTCGGGTGCGGAGCCGGGCCCTGGAGCAATCTCGATCCCAGGCATGGGCGAGAACGCCTGGCTGGAGCCCGACTATCCGGTCGACGATGCCTACCTGACCGTGATTCTGTTCACCAATCTCAACGGCCTTGGAGCCTCGACGCTCTACGTCGAGATGGCCGGCCACGACGGCATCGACCACGGCGACGACGCGATCGCGGTCGCCCAGGCCGTCATTGCCCAGCTCCGCTGACGTGGGCCGATCTCGCGCCCGGCCGGGGCTGGCCGGTGGCCTGACGCTCCTGATCCTGGCCGGTTGCAGCTCGAACCCACCGGCGGGCTCCGGCGGCGCATCGCCCGAGCCAAGCCAGCACGCATCGGCACTCAGCGAGGCTGATGTCCAGGGGGCGATCGACCATCTCGCCAGCCTCGGCATCGAGATCCGCATCCGGCCATCGGACGCCGCTCCCATCACGGCCGTCACCGGCGAGCCGTCGGCGGTCCGGCTCCTCCGCCACCAGGTCCGCAACCTCGCCCTCGAACGGGTGGGCGGGGGCGGCACGAGAGGCGCGGACCTCGACGAGGTGACCGCTGCTGCAGGCGGCGGGCCGGTCAGTGCGCTCATCGCCGGCTGGGCCGCCTCGGGCACGACGCCGGCAGCAACTTGGGCCGCATCGCTGCTCGACCCGTCCAATGGGGTCTTCCCCACGCTCGCCCTGGTCGCTTTCGTGGCCGACGTCAGCGACAGCGGCGGCGTGAGCTCGCGTCCATCCAACGTGCTGGCCCTCAGCTCGGGCTACTGCGCCGATGTGTCCGCGTACCTGTCGGGCGCCCTGGCCGACATCGTCGACGCGAACGCCGACCCACCGCCCTGGCTTGCCGGGCTGATC
>JALYNS010000300.1 GCA_030773035.1 Chloroflexota bacterium | reverse complement strand
CCGCGCGGGCATGATGGCAGGCGTTCAGCGGCGGTGCAACGCCGGAGGAGCGGGCCTAGACGCTCGAGAGCCGAGCCGCCAGGGTCGCCCACCAGGGCCGCGTCTTTTCGGTCTCCCGGGAGGTCTGCTCGCGGGTCAGGAGGCGCGCGACGCCGTGCAGGTCGGCGCTCATCCGCTCATTGGGGAACTTGGTGATCATCGGCGTCCCCTCGTTGGCGGCGGCGACTGCCTTTGGCCCGTTCGAAACGATCATGGCGCTCACCGGCTTGCCGAGCGTCTCGGCGATGTCGTCCATGCTCACCCCGTGATTCGCCCGGTTGACGATCACCTTGACGATGTCGCCGAGGCCAACCTCGCGGGCCACCTCGAGGAATTGGGCTGCGTTTCGAAGTGGGCCGACCTCAGGCGTGACCACCAGGAAGATCTCGCCGGAGATCGCCAGCATGGCCATGGTGCGGTCGTCGTAGCTGGGGTGATTGTCGATGACGACATACGAGTAATGGGCGCGCGCCCAACGGACCGCCGCCAGCAGCAGGTCGACCGAGATCCGCTCGGACTCGGCGGGGTCGTTGCCCCAGGTCAGCACGTTCACGCCGCTGGCCTTGTGCACGCATACCGCCTGGTCGAAGGCCGCGTCGGTCCACTCCTCGGGCGATGAGTCAGCCAGGTCGGCGAGGCCCATCCGGTACGGAACATCCAGGACGCTGGTGACGTTGCCCACGCCGACATCCGCATCAAGCAGGAGGATCTGCGCCCGCGTCTGCTCGCGCAGTGCGACCGCCAGGTTGACGGCAATCGTCGTCTTCCCGACGCCGCCCTTGGGAGCGAAGATGCTCACCACGTGGCCCTCGCCGATCGTCGCGCCCTCCGACGTAGCCGACTCGTCCCACTGGCCGGCATCTGCCCGAGCACCGCGGTTGTATCGGATCTGGAGCGCCTGGAGGCGATAGACGAGCGCGTCTGCCGGGAGGGGCTTGAGGGCGTATTCGTCTCGGGTGGTATGGGAGCTGTTGCCAGTCGCCCACACCGGAGGCTCGTCGGCAAAGACCAGGATGGTCGGGACCGGCGTCACGCCGTGGAGTTCGGCATACAGCGTGGCCGCGTCGAGCAGGTCGCAATCCAGCACCGCGAGGTCGACGCCGCGCCCGTCAGCCATCCGTTCGATGACGATCGACAGATCGGTGAGGACATCAAAGCCGGCGACACTCAGGGCATCGACATACGGGGTCGTGTAGCCCTGCAGCGCGAGCAGGACGGTCGGTCGCTCCAAGGTGATCCTTCCGTGTGGTGGTGCGGTGATGTGTGCACCACTATCGGTTGCTCCGGGGCCGACGCCAATGGGACTGCAGCCGACTCAGGCGGCACCAAAGGTACCGCCCCGACCCCTCAGGAGCCGCGCATCCGCATGCCGCACTTGGGGCAGTAGAAGGCCCCCGTGCCGGACTCGAAACCGCAATGCTGGCAGACGGCACCGCCGCGCTCGCTGATCGAGGTGGCGCGGGCGGAGGTGGCCGCACCAAGGCTGTGGCCGGTGGCCCGCACCTGCTGATACAGGGCGCTGAGCAGTCGATTTCCGTGGCGCTCCGTGTCGCCACGCTGGCCCCTGCCGCCCCAGCCCACCACGGAGCGCACGATCAGGTCTCCCGACATCTCGTCCCAGTGGCTTGCCAGCCCGCCGACGATGGCGTTGTAGTCGGGGTAGCCCGAGGTGTCCGTCTCGCCATGGAGCAGCGCGCAGACAAAGTTGTCGACGGTCATGTCAACGGCCTCGGTCGACTCGAGCACGTACAGCGCATGGTGCGCGATCGGGCTGACCGAGGATCGCACGGCGATCCATTGCTGCAGCTCGGGCAGGCGCTCGATGTTGGGCGAGGCGTTCGACAGCTCGTGGCTGACCGGCTCGAGCACCTCGACCGGGGAGAGGGCGAGCGGTTCGACGATCCCCGGCAGCATCGACTGCATGCGCGGGTCCGCCGGCAGGCGCAATCCGTCGCTGCTCCGCGCCAGGAACGCGAGCTTGAGGGTGAACTGCTGGGCGCTGACCTCCTCCTGGAGCGGCGTGGGGGGAGGCGGAGGCTCGTCCTCCTTCTTTCGGCCGCGCCTGAGGAATGACATGCGCGCGATTCTAACAGCGCTCCCGCGCGGCTCGGCGAGGGGCCCGAGGGCCACCCGTGGCGGTCAGCTCCCGGTGAGGAGCCGGAGCTCGGCCTCGAGCTCCCCCAGGCGCGCTCGCTCGCGCTCGACCACCGCGGCTGGCGCACGTGCCGCAAACTCACCCGCGAGGAGGGCCCGCAGCCGCTCGATCCCCCGTCGCAGATGCGCCTCGCCGGCAGCGCGGCGGGCCTGCACGTCCCCCGATTCGGCCGCCTCTCCCCCCAGCCACGCCGCGGCCTCGGCGGTCGAGGCGACCAGGGAGGGGCGGCCGTCGTCAAAGCCGGGGTCGCGCAGCTCGATCGGCCGCACCCTCGCCAGCGCGCCCAGGTAGTCAAGTCCCCGCTCGATGGCGGCGCGGGCCGCGGGTCCGGATGGCACCACGGTCAGGGCCAGCCACGCGGACGCGGGCGAGCCAGCCTCCATGCGCAGGTTGCGCACCTCGCGGATCAGGTCGGCGAGGACAGCCATCTCCTCTTCGGCTCGTGGATCGGGAGATCCGGGCGCCGGCCAGGCCGCCGAGATGAGGAGCGGCGGCAGCTGATGGCCGTCCGGATGGGCCGCCACCAGGGGCGCCCAGATCTCCTCGGTCACGAACGGCACGATCGGGTGCAGCAGGCGGAGCAGCCCGCCCAGCCCATCAGCGGCGGCGAGCCAGGCGCGCGCACGCTCCCCCTCCGTCGCGCCGGGACGACGCAGGTCGACCTTGGCCATCTCCAGGTACCAGTCGCAGAAATCGCTCCACGCGAACTCGTGCGCGGCCGCCGCGTAGGCCGACAGGTCGAGCTCGTCGAGCTGGCGGGTGGCGCGCCTGGTGGCCTCCGCGAGGCGCGAGTGGATCCAGCGCTCGGCCAGCGTCGGCTCGCCCTCGGGATTGGCGAGCGCTTCGGGCCGCGAACCAAGCACGAAGCGCGCGGCGTTCCAGAGCTTGTTCGTGAAGTTGCGCGCCCCGTCCAGCTTGCCGACGGTCATCCGCTGGTCGGCACCCGGTGTCGTGCCGACGGTGAGGGCGAAGCGCAGCGCATCGGCGCCGATCTCCTCCATCACCTCGAGCGGGTCGACCGTGTTGCCCTTGGTCTTGCCCATCTTGACCCCGCCGTCAGCGCGCACCAGCCCATGCAGGTAGACGGTGTGGAACGGCTCGGTCCCGGTCAGGAAGAGGCCCAGCATCATCATCCGGGCGACCCAGAAGAAGATGATGTCGTAGCCGGTCTCCATCACCGATGTCGGATAGAAGCGGCGCATGTCTGCCGTGTCGTCGGGCCAACCGAGCGTGCTGAACGGCCACAGGCCGCTGCTGAACCAGGTGTCGAAGATGTCGCTCTCCTGTGTCAGCTCGGCCGCGGGCCGCGCGCAGGTGGAGCAGGCGTCGGGCCCCGCCTCGGCATCGGTCACGGTGATGTGGCCATCCGGGCAGTACCAGGCCGGGATGCGATGCCCCCACCACAGCTGGCGCCCCACGGCCCAGTCGCGGATGTTCTCCATCCAGTGCGCGTACACCTTGGTGAAGTGCTCCGGCACGATCCGGGTGCGCCCCTCGCGAACCGATGCCAGCGCGCGCTCGGCGAGCGGCTTCGTCCGCACGAACCACTGCACCGACAGGCGCGGCTCGATCACCGTCCCGCAGCGATCACAGTGGCCGACGACCATGGCATGCGGGCGCTCATCCTCCAGGTCGCCCATCGCGCGCAGCTCCTCGACGATCCGCGACCTCGCCTCGAAGCGATCGAGGCCGGCGAACGGCCCGCCCTCCTCGTTGA
>JALYNS010000299.1 GCA_030773035.1 Chloroflexota bacterium | reverse complement strand
ATCTACACCCACACCGATGCGCAGCGCGCTGCGGCCGTCGCGTCGCGCGAGGTGTACCAGGCCGAGCTCAGCAAGAAAGGGTACGGAGCGATCACGACGGAGATCGCGGATGAACCGGAGTTCTACTTCGCGGAGGACTACCACCAGCAGTACCTGGCCAAGGAGCCGAACGGCTACTGCCCGGTTCACGCCACAGGCGTGAAGTTCGAGGGCCCGATCCAGCAGATGCAGGAGGCCTAGGCCCCGGGATTAGACTAACGGTCGGCGTTGCCTGCCCGATCGGGCTCGGTGCGAAGCGTCCGTGCCGAGTAGCGAGCCGAGTACCGAGAAAGGGCCTTGCGGCCCCTTCCCGTCGTAGCAGTGCCTGCCGGAAGCGTCCGGCCTCGCAGCTACTTCTTCTTGGCCGGCGCCTTCTTCTTGGCCGGTGCGGCCTTCTTGGCCGGAGCGGCCTTCTTGGCCGGAGCGGCCTTCTTCTTTGCCGGCGCGGCCTTCTTGGCCGGCGCGGCCTTCTTCTTTGCCGGCGCGGCCTTCGCCGCTGGCTTCACGTGGTGGCTCACGTCTGCTCCTCCTGGTGATCCGACGGCAAGTGCGCGGATCGGTGCACGAATCTTAGCCATGCAAGTCGGTGTCGCGCGACGTGCAAATGTAGGTCCGACAAGCCACTCGCGGGGAGCGCCCGGAGGGGTACCCGGCCGCCCCAGGGGCCTGGGCACTGATTGAGCGCGTAGCATGGCGCCATGCCGACCTTCAAGCACCCGTGCCCGCACTGTGGGAAGTGGATCGAGCGCGACTCGAGCGCCTGCGCCTACTGCGGTGCCGTGGACCCGTTTGCACCTGGTCGTTGCCCGCAGTGCCGCGCGGTGGTGGAGGATCCGACCTGGATCAAATGCCCGAAGTGCGGCGCATCGCTGCAGGCCACGCCGCCGAGCGGAGCGGCCTAGGGTTCCCGACCGCGAGACGACTCAGGCGCTGGCGCCGGTCGCGGTCCCGCAGTTGGCGCAGAAGCGCGCTCCCGAGGCCAGGTCATTTCCGCACTTTGCGCATTTGTTCTGACCGGTTGGGGTCCCGCAGTTGGCGCAGAACTTCTCCGAACCGACGGGCTTTCCGCAGTTGGTGCAGACCGTCTCCCGGGCCGAGAGGTCACCCGAGAAGACCTGCTGACCCTGCATCGCCTGGCGCATCTGGCTCACCTCGACCTGGGCGCGCTCGGCCTCCATCTCGGCGGCGAGCTTCGGTGCGTCCGAGATGCACAGCCCGCGGGCCTCGTTCCAGCACGTCTCGTCAACCCAGCGGCTGTCGCGCGGGCAGCGCTTGAAGAGCGCCATGATCTCGTTGGCTGCCTTCTTCAGCGCCTCGTCGCGCGCGCCCTTGTCCATGAAGTCCTTGGCGCCGCGCGCCGCTCCCTGGGCCCCCCACAGACCGCCGATGAGGTTGCTTGCGCCACCGAGCAGCGAGCTTGCGCTGCCGAGCGCAGAGCGCTGGAACTCGCTGCGATACCCGCTTCCACAGATGTCGCAGACGAACTCGAACTGGTAGCCGTTCTCGTCGGAGAGGTCGCGGTAGTTGTTGGTGAACGGCGTGAAGCCGGCCATGCCTGACTCCCGAAGCTCATCCGGCCTCCCGCCGGGGGGTGACCGCCATGCGGTCGATCCGTCACGCCGATCCTACCCCACCGGAGGGCCGCTGCCGAGCCCCTGTCGGGGTCAGCCGTGGCGCACGACGCCACCAGTCGACACGCGGCCCGGCTGCAGCTCGGTCCACACCGCAAAGACGTTGCCGGGCGCCATGCCCAGGCCGTCGGCGAGGATCTCGGAGGTCACCATCAGCAACCGCTCCACGAGCGCGGGGTCACGGCCTGCGAATGCGAGAATCTCGACGATTGGCGGATGGCTCGCCCGTGGCTGGACGTTCGGAGCCGGGACGTCGCCCTCGACGTACGCGTCGGGGGAGATCGGCTGCCAGGTCGCCCACCAGTGGCGGGCGTCGACCCCGTCGACCTCGGCCAATCGCAGGCAGAGCCGCCCGAGGACCGACCCCGGATCGACACCCGGTGCCTGGGGAAGTCCGGAGATGCGAACGACCGGCATGGACCGATGGTAGCGCGCCCCGGAATCAGGCCTCCTCGCCGAGCGCTATCCGATAGCGGACCTCGGTGAACGCGACGCCACCGAGGGACCGAACCCGCTCGGTTCCATCCACGCGCCAGCCGGCGGTCTCGTAGATGCGACGCGGCCGATGGTTGAGCGTGGCGGTCCACAGCGTCGCGTCACCGAAGCCCGCAGTGCGCAGTGTCGCAACCGCGGCGGCCAGCAGCGCGCGCCCGGCTCCGGCACCCCAGGCAGCCGGATCGGAATAGAAGCCATCCAGCTCACCGGTCGCCGGGGACGCATCGGCATCGCCTGAGGGTTGCGTGATGGCGAAGCCGACTGGGCGCTCGTCGAGCACGGCGAGCAGGACGCTGATACGTCGGTCGCGGCTGGCGATCGCTGTCTCCCAGCGAGGCGGGAACGACAGGGCCTCGAGCACCTCGGCCGGCAGGATGTGCGGCCAGGCGGCCAGTCCGGCGTCGTGCTTGATCGTGACCAGCGCCGGAAGGTCGCGCAGCGAGGCGGTGCGGATGGTGACCTTCACGCCAGGCAGCCTGCCAAGGTCAACGCCTGTGGACCATCATTGGCAAACTGCCGCGCACCCGTTGCGTGATGAGCGCCTCAGCCTCCGCGACGTGGCCGGGCACAACCTCCAGCCGATACCGCTGTGCCGCCATGATGATCACCAACTGTGCCTGGAGGAGGAAGAAGTCCCTGCCAAGGCACTGATGGGGTCCGCCGAGAAACGGAAAGTACGCATACCTCGGGCGTGCCTTGGCAAGTTCCGGCTCGAAACGGTCAGGGTTGAAACGCTCCGGCTCATCCCAGAGTTGCGGGCTTCGATGTGTGACGTGGGCGCTGATCGTCACGTGCGAGCCAGCCGGGATGCGGTAGCCGAGGATCTCATCGTCAGCGAGCACCTTGCGCACCGACGCGTAGATCGGCGGATAGAGACGGAGCGTCTCGAACAGAATCTGTTGAACGTACGGCAGCTTTGGCAAGTCCTCGGCCGTCGGCGAGCGATCGCCGAGGACGGCGTCGATCTCCACCAGCAGTCGGTGCATTGCCTCTGGGTGCCGAGCCAGGAGGTAGAACGCCCACAGCAACGCGTTTGACGAGCTGCTGAAACCGGCAAAGTAGAACGACGCCACCTCGTCGCGGAGCTGCTGATCGCTGAGGGCGTCGCCTGTCTCCTCGTCGCGCGCCTGTATCAGGAGCCCGAGGAGGTCCGTGTGTGCGTCCGGATGCGCGCGATGCTCGTGGATCAGCGCGCCGATGTTTCGGTCCAGGACCTTATTGGCCGCACGCAGCCGGCGGTTTTGCGGAGTTGGCACAAACGGAGACGGATAGAACAAGAGTCGGGCCCGCATGATCGCGGACTGACTCTGGATCAAGGTGGCCCGGCCCAGATCCCTGGTCATTTCGGAGCTCTGAACCCTGAACAGGGACGCCATCAGGATGTTGAGGGTCATCTGGCCGACGTCGGGAACAATGTCCAGTGGCTGACTCTGCCCGGCGGCTGACTCCCAGGCATCGAGCATCGACGTAACCTTCTCCGCAACGATGCCGGCGAAATTGGCAACCTGGCGATGCACGAAGACCGGCTGCATGATGCGGCGGCGGAAGAACCATGACTCGCCGTCGCTTAGGACCAGGGGACTGCCGAATACCGGTTTCAACGCTGCCGCGACCACTGAACCGTTGCGCGTGTAGTTCCGGTTGTTGTCCAGAACGATGCGCTGGACGCCGTCGGGATGAGTGACCAGGTAGAAGTCGTACGTTGCCAACCGGTACCTGACCACGTCACCCTGGGTTCGCGCGGTCGTCGTCAGGAATTCGAGCGGGTCGCGTCGAAGGTTGAGGATGTTGCCCAGGACGAAGCTGCCCGGCGCAGTCGGCGGAGTCCCGCGCGTTGCGACCGTGTGTCCCGGACCGACATCCACGCCGGGAATTTAGCTCCTATGCAGAGCAGGTGAGGCGTTCCCCGGGCACGGCCGACTGACGGGAGGGTGTCGGGCGGCGGCCGAGCTCAGCGGCCGGCGGCGACGTACGACGCGCCGCTCAGGTCAAGGTACGTATGCCTCGCCGTCCGGACATACCGGATCACCACCTCGCGGCAGCCGGAGCAGCGCAGGGTGACGCCCGGGCCGTGCGTCCAGGCCAGCAGGGTGGCGACCGCGGCCACGTTTCCGCAGTGCCCGCAGCGGTGGACTGCCGCGGTCACCTCGAAGCCGAACATTTCGGCGAGGTCGCCGGCCACCGCATTGGCATCCAGCACCATCGGGTCGTCCATCGCCTCGCCTCCTCGTCAGCTCGTCGGTCCGAAGCGCTCGGTGCGCACCCTGGCGGGCGGCACGCCGAGCTCCACCAGGCTGCTCGCCACCGCCTCGACCAGCAGGGTCGGGCCGCAGATGTAGACAAGCGGCTGCGCGCCGGCGGCCGCGATCGCCTCAGCCAGCATCTGCCGATCGATGCGCCGAGCGTGCCCGCTCCAGTTCGGCGGCTGCGAGCGGGTCAGCGTCTGGATGATGCGCAGGCCGGCGTCAGCCGCAGCCAGGCCGTCGAGCTCCTCGCGGTAGATGACGTCGTCAAAGGAGCGCGACGAGTAGACGAGGGCGGCCGGCGGCTTCGCGTCGGCGGCCGCTCGTTCGCGCAGCATCGCCATCAGGGGCACCACGCCCGACCCGCCCGCGACCAGGAGCAGCGGACCGCCGAGGCTGGGCTCCCACACGAAGTAGCCGCCGATCGGGCCACGCAGCTCGACCCGGTCCCCCACCTCCAACACGTCGTGGAAGTAGGGCGACACCTCCCCGTCAGCGATCCGCTCGATGGTCAGGTCGACCTTGCCCGCGTGCGACGGCGGCGAGGCGATCGAGTAGGAGCGCTGGGCCTGGTAGCCATCGGGAGCGGTCAACCGAACGTCGCAGTGCTGGCCCGCGCGGTGCGCCCGCCAGGCCGGCAGGGCGAGCGTGAAGGAGTTGACCCCGGGCGTCTCGGCGCGGATGGCGGTAACGGTGGCGATCTGCCAGGCGAGGGGCTCGGGCATCGGTCCTGTGGCTGGCCTTCAGTCGCCCGAGTAGCGCTCTTCGCGCCACGGGTCGCCGCGGTTGTGATACCCCAGCGACTCCCAGAAGCCAGGCTCGTCTTCCTCGCGCAGGCGCAGGCCCCGGACCCACTTGGCGCTCTTCCAGAAGTACAGGTGCGGGACCACGAGGCGTGCCGGCCCACCGTGCGCCGGCTCGAGGGGCCTGCCGTCGTATTGCCAGGCGACGAAGGCCTGGTTGTTGAGGAGGTCGGTGAGCGGCAGGTTGGTGGTGTAGCCGCCGAACGAGTGCGCCGTGACGAAGCGGGCGCGCGGCTCGATCTCGACCGCCGCTAGCAGGTCGTCAAGGCTCACGCCGTGCCAGCTCATGTCGAGCTTGGTCCACTTGGTGACGCAGCTGATGTCGACCGTCCAGTCGCGGGAGGGCAGCGCCGTGAACTCCTGCCAGCTCCACCTGACCGGGGCGCGGACAAGGCCCTCGATGCTGAACTCCCACGAATCGAGCGGAATCTGCGGGGTCGGGCCTGCGGAGAGGACGGGGAAGTCATCCGTGAGGTACTGGCCGGGGGGCACGCGGCCGGCCTTGTCACCGGCGTCCCGTTCGCGCCCCACGAAGCCGCGCGAAACGAATGGATCGGTCATGGGCGGACCTTCTGGTTGAGATGGAACACGTTGAGCGGATCGTACCTCCGCTCGAGTGCGGTACAGACCCGATTCTCGACGGCAAGCCGGCCTGCTAGTCTCGCGCCATGAAGGGCGATCGGGTCGAGGCGGTGGTCGACACCGGCCAGGGGACGCAGACCTTCGTGATCGAGGCGACCCGCGCGGGTCGTCGGATCGAGGTGACCACCAGCCGTGGGGTGGTCGAGGTCAGCGAGGTGACCCGCGGCGGAACGCCGGTGCGCACTGGCCGCTTCATGTCGGCTCGGCTGATCGCGCTGGTCGAGCATCCGGCACACGAGGGGCGCGAGTCGAAGGTCGAGGTCCAGACGCGGCGACGGATCACCAAGGCCGGCGACGAGGCCTAGGGCTCAACCGGGCTCGGCGACCCTGATCAGCGCATAGCCCGC
>JALYNS010000298.1 GCA_030773035.1 Chloroflexota bacterium | reverse complement strand
CAGTCCGGCTGCTCGGCCTCTTCGATCGGTGCGCTGCTCGCCGCGCGCTTGCGGGCCTGGGCTGCCGGTTTGATCTCGGGCACCTCGACGGCCTCGGCTGACGCTTCGCCATTCATCTCCCCATCGGCGTCAGGCCGCTGAAAGATGGGGACCCATTCCCCGGCGGTTGCCGCCGCTTCGCGAGCGCGGCCAGCGACCTCCCGGGCGAGGGTGGCGGCGTCCCGCGCGGTACCCGCCAGCTCGCCTCGCATCTCGCGTCCGGCCTTCGGTGCCGTCAGGATCGCAGCAATCGCGCCTGCCACCGCTCCGAGCAGCAGGCCGGCGAAAAAGGCTCCCCAGCGGCGCTGCTCGCGTCGCTTGCGGATCCCGAGCCGCACCGCGGCGTCGTCGATCAGCTCGCGGGCGACCGGCACGGCGGCACCGGCGGTGCTGAGTGCGGCAGTCCGGTTGCTCCACAGTCGGCGGAGGCCCGGCCGCAGCTCATTGCGCCAGGTGCGGCTGCCCCAGCGCAGCGCCTCACGGCCTGCGCGGGCGGCTTCTCGCCGCATCGGCTCGGCGTCGCGCCACGTTGTCGCGGCACGGCCCGAGGCGGTCTCGGCTGCGGCGTTGATCGCCTCTGCGAAGGCGCGGCCGCGCTTGGTGAGCATGTCCTGGATTTCCGGGTCGAGCATTCGCTCGACCATCGATCGGGTCTTGGTCGGTACCTGATCGGCCATGGCTGGCATCTCCTTGCTTCTCAGGTGGGGGCGTGGCCCAAGTATGGCACTCATCGCCCGATGGCGCCCCGCCGGTGCCTCACCGATGCGGCGGGTCCGGTTGCCAGCCGGCCGCCAGCGCCTGCGCCCGGGCAGCCCGGCGGGGCTGCTCACATGGTCCCGACCAGGCCTCATCGGCTCATTACCGGTGGCTTACGGGCGCGCCTCCCTATACTCCGGCGATGATCCGGATCCCTGTCGAGCCGGGGTTCCTCAGCCTCGGGCAGCCCGTCTCGCGGGCGATTGTCGAGCGCTCCTCGGCACGCGGCCGGCTCCAGCGGACGCTCCTCGTCCATGGGCCGGCGGGGAGCGGCAAGGGTGCCTTCGTCGATGACCTGCTGGCGCTGCTCTTCTGCGAAGCACCCGCCGAGCAGCGACCCTGCAACGCCTGTCGTGGGTGCCGTGATGCGCGCGCACGGACGCATCCCGACCTGGTGATCGGCTCGCCGGAGCGGTGGCGCGATGCGCGCTCGACCGGGGAGAGCATCGTCGCGGCGGCGCGCAGCTGGCTGGCCGCGACCGCCGGCGCACCGATCTCGGGGGAGCGCCGCGTCGTCCTGGTGGAAGGGATCGATCGGGCCAGCGAGCAGACCCAGAATGCGTTGCTCAAGGCACTCGAGGAGCCGACCGACCGCCACATGTACGTTCTGGTGGCCGACGAGCCGACGCGGGTCCTCCCGACGATCCGCTCGCGCAGCCAGCCACTGCGGGTCGGCGCCGTGCCTCGCGCCGAGCTGGTCGCGTGGCTGGTGGACCACGAGCGGCTGCCGGTCGACCAGGCCGAAGACCTGGCGCGCATGGCCGGCGGCATGCCGGGCACTGCCATCGGCTTCGCCCGCAGCCCTGCCGCCGTCGACTGGCGGCGAAGAACCCAGCGCGAGCTGCTCAGCCTGATCGAGCGCGGCCGTGCCGACCGCTTCGGCTCGGTGCGCGACCTGCTCGACGATGCGGCGCGACTCGGCAGCCAGCCTCCGGCCAGCGGCAGTGACGAACCCCCGATGGAAGGCGACGTGACGCGCCCCACCAGTGCCGCCCAGCGGGAAGCGGCGCTCCTCATCGTCGAGGCCTGGCTGTGGCTCGCGCGCGACCTGCTGCTGGCGGCGGCCGGCCGCCCGCAGATCGCCGCGACGGCGACGCTCCTCCCGGAGCTGCCGGCCGTCGCCGTGCGCATCGGCAAGCCGAGCGTCCACGCGTTCATCACGGAACTGGAGCGGATCCGCGACGCGCTGCGCCTGAACGCCGCGCCGCGCCTCGCGCTGGAGGTGGCGATGCTTGCCTGGCCGACCCGGGCCGAGCGGTGAGCACCGAGGGTTGAGCCCCGAGCGGCACGGCGATCTGCAGCGCCTGTCGGCGACGGT
>JALYNS010000297.1 GCA_030773035.1 Chloroflexota bacterium | reverse complement strand
CACGACCTGCGCGACCGGGTGGAGGTCTATCTCCAGTTCGACGGCTTCGACCTCGAGACGCATCTCTACCACCGGGGCGAGGACCTGCGCGAGATGAAGGCGCGCGCCATCCAGCGGCTGACCGATGCGCGCATCTTCACGACCCTCACCATGGTCGTCGCGCAGGGCGTGAACGAGCACGAGATCGGTCCGGTGGCGGACTTCGCCTTCGGCACCGATTACATC
The DNA here is from genome assembly GCA_030773035.1 of Chloroflexota bacterium. Taxonomy (GTDB): domain Bacteria; phylum Chloroflexota; class Limnocylindria; order QHBO01; family QHBO01; genus CF-167. Next base: position 4,186 of record JALYNS010000297.1, on the reverse strand, counting down.
GCCGGGGTCGCCTACCAGCCGGTGTTCGGATCCGGCCGAGCGAACGCGATCGATCCGATGCATCGCATGACGACGACCGGCGTCCTCAAGCGACTGGGGCCGCAGACCGGGGGGCGGGCGACCGCCGAGGACTTCATCGCGCTGCCGTGCAGCCACCCGGACTGCTGCGCGATCACGTACTTCGTGCGCGAGGACAACGGGGTCCATCGTTCCATCCCGAAGCTGGTCGGCATCGACCGGCTGAAGGACAACCTGTCGATCGTGGGCAACCGCATCGCCGCCGACGATCAGCTGTGGGATGCCCTGATCGGGATGATGAGCGAAACGACCACCATCAGCCGCCCGGAGCTGATCGACTACCTGATCAACATATGCGAGGCCTGCGACATCGGCATCGGCGGCTTCATGAAGGATGTGGGGCGCTACCTGGCGAAGGGTGAGCGTGCGGCGGAGCTGGTGGCATTGCGCACGAAGCGCCTCTCGGTCAAGTCGTTCATGGACGCATGGACGATGAACATCGAGCGGCTCCAGCAATGCTGCGTGCACGTCGGCTCGACCGACGGCGAGCAGGATCCGGTCCGCATCCCGTTCTGTGCCCGACAGCTGTTCGGCGGCCTTCGGCGCCGCACATCGGCCGGACAGGTCGCGGCTCGCCAACTGGTTGAGCTCGACGGACTGGTGGCGCGGGCATGAGCGCGACCGCCCCCACCACCGATCCGGTCCGGGCATGGCTGGCGGCACGACCCCCACTGACACGGGCCCAGAAGTACGATCGTCTGGCGTTCACCTTCTGCAAGATGGGGACGGTCGGCCTCCTGGTCTGGCTGATCACGCCGCCCATCTTCGTGCTGGTCGTCGCGCTGGTGGCGATCGGCCTGTACGGCAAGGCGGTGGCCCTCGGCATCACCCGCAGCCAGTGCATCCTGAGACGGCCGCTGCTGATCATGGGATTCTGGGCGGCAGTGGCGGCCGCCGACGGCTACTGGCTGCTCGCCCTGCGCTAGGCAGCCGGTCGCGCGCACGATTCGCAAGCGGTGCGCGAGATCGTATGCTCACGTCCCTGATCAGATAGGAGGCGCCAGTGGCCCGCGACGAGAAGCTTGACCTGCTGCAACGCATCCCGCTCTTTGCCGGTCTCGATCGGCATCACCTGGAGCGGCTCGGGATGCTGACCGAGGAGGTCGATGTGCCGGCCGACAAGGTGCTCATCCGCGAGGGCGAGCATGGCGATGACCTCATGGTGGTCGTGTCCGGGCAGGTCGATGTCGAGCGCGGCGGAGCGCACGTCGCGCAGCTCGGGTCTGGCGACTTCTTCGGCGAGATAGCGCTCCTCGCGGGCGGACCACGCACGGCAACGGTCACCTCCCAGGTCCCCACCCGCCTGCTGGTGGTCAACCACCGGGATTTCCATGCGCTGATGGAGGAGTTTCCCGCGGTGGCCGCCCAGGTCATGCTGACCCTCGCCCACCGGATTCGAGTGCTCGAGGCGACCGCCGTCCACTGACCCTCAGGGGACCGACAGGCGCCCCGTGGTCAGGGCCAGGGCCACTGCGGCCGCGGCCTCCGCGAAGAGGGTGACGTTCTCCAGGTTCACGTTCTCCACGGTGTCGCAGGCGAGGTGGTAGCACGCATCCATCGGCGCATCCGACGTGCCCCCGAAGTCGGCGGACTGCGCGGCAGTCTTCAGCTCGTTCGCACCGCTGAAGATGCCACCGGTGGGGATCCCGGCATCGTCGAACGGGGCGTGGTCCGAGGAAGCCCCGATGTCCGAACGCTCTGCCCCGATGCCGGCCTCCTCCAGGTACTGGACCAGGAAATCGGTGATTGCCCGCGAGCCGCGGGCGGCGTCCGGCGAGGCGTAGACGGTCGGCACCGGGTTCAGCGAGCCGAGCATGTCGAGGTTCAGGTAGGCGTGGATCTCCGCCCGCTCATCGGGGTCGAGCGACTCGACGTAGGCCCGCGAGCCGAATAGCCCGAGCTCCTCACCACCCCAGAAGGCGAGGCGCACGCGCTCGCCTGGATGCTCCTCGACGAGCAGCCGCGCCACCTCAAGCAGGGCGGCGTTCCCCGACCCGTTGTCGTTGATGCCCGGTCCATCGTGGACGGAGTCGAGGTGGCCGCCCAACATGACGACCCGATCGGCGACCGCGCCCGACTCTGCGATCACGTTGTGCACCATCGCCCGGCCGACCTCCGTCCGTACGCTGATTCGCACTGCATCGCCTGCCTCGGCCGCGGCCTTCAATGCATCCCCCACCGCGCCGGAGGCCGCCAGGGCCGGGATGGCGATCCCGTCCGGTTCCAGGAGCGTGGGCCGCAGGACGTGCCCGGCCGGTCGCTGGGGAAAGGAGACGACCAGCGCAGTCGCCCCGGCCTCGATCGCGTTCAGCACCGCCTGGCGACGGAAGCACGGCCCCGGCGGCGTGAGCGCGATGGCGCCCGCCGGGAATGCGGTGAAATCGGATGCGTCGCACCCGCCGCGCTCGTCACTCCCGAAGCCAACCGCCGCGACCGGCGCGGTAATCTCGCCTCCGCCGGAGTAGATCATGGCGCGGAAGTCCCGTCCGCCCGCGAACGCCGGCCCGCCGCTGACCTGGATCGTGGCGCCGGGCTCCTCGGTGAAGGTGGCCATCTCGAACTCGGGCGTCTCGACCGCGTAGCCCAGGTCGCGCAGCTGTTCCGCCACGTACTGCACCGATGCCTCGTATCCGGCCGTGCCAGCGGTCCGTACGCCGCCGTTGGCGTCTGCGATCGCCTGGAGCGCCTCGAGGTGCGCGCGGATTGCATCGGTGCTGACCTGACCCGATACCTGCGCCGACGCGGAGGTCGACCCCGGCAGCGAATGCGATGAGCTCGGCCCGGGCAGGCATGCCGCCAGCAGGAGGGCGATGGCCGGCGCGAGACCGAGGAGCCGTGTCATCGGGCGCGTGTGCATCTCGAAGATCAATACCCACCCGTCGGGCGGGGAGGTTCGAGGATACAATTCGCGCTGGCTGAGCGGGAGTAACTCAGTTGGCAGAGTGTCTGCTTCCCAAGCAGAATGTCGCGGGTTCGAATCCCGTCTCCCGCTCCATCTCCACCTCTTGCGCCGAGATATCCGAGCAGCTGACGCTCGATCGGCCCCGAGTCCTCCTGGCACGCATCCGCCGTCTGAGCGGCCTTCTCCGGACTGGGGGTTGACATCTCGAAAATGGCGTGTACAGTACCGATAGGTTATATAACCTGTCAGTGATGGACATGCAGCAGACCGACACCCTCAGCACCACGTTCGCCGCCCTGGCCGACCCGACCCGGCGAGCGATCCTGGCCCGTCTCGCAGAGGGCGAGGCATCGGTCAAGGACCTCTCGGCGCCCTTCGACATGAGCCAGCCCGCGATCTCAAAGCATCTTCGGGTGCTGGAGCGGGCCGGCCTCATCGAGCAGGGTCGTCAGGCGCAGTGGCGACCACGTCGACTGCGGGCCGGGCCGCTTCGGGAGATTGCCGACTGGGTGGGCGAGTACCGACGACATTGGGAGGAGAGCTTCGAGCGGCTGGACGCCTATCTCCGTGAACTACAGGACGGGCAGGAGCAAGGAAGTGGAGACGACCATGACGACGACGCGAATCGATCGCGGTAGCACTGAGACGACGACCATCTACTCGGAGGGCGGCGACCTCGTCTTCGAGCGAACCTTCGATGCCCCCCGCGAGCTGGTCTGGAAGGCCCTCACCGACCCGAATCTCATCCCGCGCTGGTGGGGTCCCCACGGCACCACCACCATCGTGGAGGAGATGGATGTCCGGCCTGGCGGCAAGTGGCGCTACCTGAGCAGCGCAGCCGATCGCGACGACGTGGCGTTCTACGGGGAGTACCTGGAGGTCGACCCGCCACGCGGGTACCGTTGGACCTTCATGTTCGACGTCGAGGGCGCGGGCCCGCAGGGCGGCCCGGAGACCTTCATCCTCGAGGATGTCGGCGGCAGGACCAAGGTCACCTCGATCGGGCACATGGGCTCACCCGAGGTCATCGAAGGCGCACTGGCGACCGGCATGGTCGGCGGCGCGATCGAGACCTGGGACCGCCTCGAGGCCCTGCTGGCCGAGGGCTGACGAATACCAGAGCCGGGCAATCGTGGTGGTTGCCCGGCTCTTTCGTCGCCGCTGCAGGTTCGTCGGGCAACGAAATGTCCCGAAGGAACCGCCGTC
>JALYNS010000296.1 GCA_030773035.1 Chloroflexota bacterium | reverse complement strand
GTCATGGCCCTCGCACGCACCAACCTGGCGCTTCCCAAGGACCTCATGGCGGAGGTCGACGCGCTTGCTGGCCCGCGTGGTCGAAGCCGATACGTCGCGGAGGCCGTCAGGCAACGTGTCAAGCGCGACAAGCTCGGCAAGGCGATCCGCGAGACGGCCGGCATTCTGGTCGGAACCCCGTACCAGATGACGCGCGACGAGGTGACGGCGTGGGTCGACGAGCTCCGCTCCGAGGTGACCGATTGAGTCGGCGCTACCTGCTCGACTCGACCCTCCTGATCGACCACGCGAATCGGGACGCCCCCGCCGCGGAATTGCTGACACGGCTGTTTGGCGAGCCCGCCACGCTCTACACCTGCGACGTGGTGACCTGCGAAACGCTCTCGCAGGGTGACGCCAGCCACCTGCGACACCTCCGCACGCTGCTCGACGCGCTCGAATATGTCTCGACCTCCCCGGAGGCGGCCCGTTGGGCAGCGGCGTCGCGGCTGAAGCGTCATCGGGCTGGTGGCAAGCTCGGCCTGGGCGACTCGCTCATCGCCGGGGTAGCCGCCGCGCTGGGCGCCACGGTCGTCACGCGCAACCGCCCCGACTTCGAGCGGCAGGGGATCGAGGTCCTGACGTACTGATATCGGCCCGTTGAGGTTGGCTTGTCATTGCGGACCGATGATTCAGACATGATCGATCCATACGAACCGTTTCATCCCGACGGACCAGACGACGCCGACGACCTGCCCGGGCCGCCCGCCGGCGTGTCGTGGCTGGACGACGACGATCCCGCCGATGAGGAGTGGAGCTCCCCCGTCAAGCCGCTGAGCACAGAGCCCGTCGAGACTGCTCTCGACGAGCGCTTGCGGCCCCGATCCCCCGGATCCCCCTAACGCCGCATTGACGAAGAGCCTCTAGAATCCCCCCAGCGACTCGCCGATCGGTGGCTCGCGCCCAACCCAATGAGCCACTTGACCAGGGGAGACTTCCGAGCATGACCGTCGCGTCCGCGCCTGCCTCCGACCACGACCGAGCACCCATCCAGCTGCCCCATCGCGTGCGCCTCGAGATCCTGGGCGCCGTGCTGCTCGGCATCCTGCTGGCCGCCCTCGACCAGACGATCGTCGGCACCGCGCTGCCGGTCATCGTCACCGATCTCCAGGGCAACGACGTCTACACGTGGGCCTTCACCGGCTACCTGCTGACCATCACCGCATCCGGCCCGATCTACGGCAAGCTCTCCGACCTGTTCGGCCGGCGCCCACTCTTCCTGATCGGGGTGACGATCTTCCTCATCGGGTCAGCGCTGTCCGGCCTGTCGCAGAACATGGGGCAGCTGATCGCCTTCCGCGCCCTCCAGGGCCTGGGGGCCGGCGCGCTCTTCCCGATCTCGATCGCGATCATCGGCGACATCTTCAGCCCATCCGAGCGAGGCAAGTACCTGGGCTACTTCGGTGCGGTCTTCGGGCTCAGCTCGCTCATCGGCCCGGCCATCGGCGGCATCCTGACCGATACCGTCGGCTGGCAATGGATCTTCTACGTGAACCTGCCGCTGGGCGCCATCGTGCTGGTCGTCATCTGGCGGACCCTGCCCACGCATCACGAGGAGGGCGTCAAGCGCAGCGTCGACTACCTCGGCGCCGCGGCTCTCGTCGCCACGCTCTTCCCGATCCTGATCGGCCTGACCAACAAGCAGTTCGGGGAATGGACCGATCCAGCCGTCGGCGGCCTGGTGGCGCTGGGACTCCTGTTCGCAGCGATCTTCGTCTGGATCGAGTCGAGGGCGGAGGAGCCGATCATGCCGCTCAGCCTGTTCCGGATCCGGGCCTTCACTGCCAGCGTGTTCGCCATCTTCCTGGCGGCCATGGGGTTCTTTGCGGCGATCGTCTTCCTGCCGCGCTGGTACCAGGTCGTGGGCGGAACCTCCGCCACCGAGTCCGGCTACCAGATCCTGCCGATGCTGGCCGGCCTGATCCTGTCGGCCACCGTCGCCGGGCAGCTGGTCGCTCGTACCGGCCGCTACAAGGCGCTCATCGCAAGCTCGCTGGTGGTGCTGGCGGTGGGGCTCTTCCTCCTGACCAACCTGCGCAGCGAGACGGATCGGCCGCTGGTCTGGCTGTGGATGGCGATCACCGGCCTGGGGATCGGCCCGTCATTCGCGGTCTTCACGCTGGTGGTCCAGAACGCGGTGCCGGTCAAAGAGCTGGGGGTCGGGACGAGCAGCGTCACGCTCTTCCAGCAGGTGGGCGGCACGGTGGGGCTGGCGATCACCGGGTCGATCTTCGGCTCGACACTGCTCGCCGAAATGCCGAAGCAGATCGCCGCTGAGGGCGTGCCGGCCGAGATGGCCGGGCAGTTCGCGCAGGGGGGTGGAGAGGCGCTGAACAACCTCTCCGGCGTCGGTGACCTGGGGGCAGCGATCCTGGCGCAGCTCCCACCCGAGCAACACGACCAGGTGGCGCCCTTCATCGACGCGATCGTGGCCGGCATCCACCAGGCCTTCTCGATCGCCACCGCCTCGACCTTCACGGTGGGCATCGTGAGTGCCCTGCTCGCGTCGCTGCTCGTGTTGGTGCTGATGCCCACGACGCGGATCGGGGAGAGGCCGGGGGAGTGATGGCGGCGATCTACACCTCCTGGCGCGCGAAGGCGTGACCCGGATCGACGCCGGAGCAAGGCTCGCCTAAGATCGCTCAGCCCATGGCAAAGAGGAAGGTTCGCGTTCCACGATCCGCGTGGATCGGAATGATCGTGGCGTTCGTGGTGGTCGCAGGGTTGACCGCCTGGGTTGTGCTGCGTCCCGGCGGAGACCCAGACGGCCCCCAGCTGCTGGTCGGCGATCCGGCGTCCCTCGCGCTGGAAGCGCTCGTGGACCAGGCGCAGCAGCCGGCCGCGCCCGGCGACATCGTCAACGGGCTGATCCTCGATCGCCTCGACGTGGCGATCGCTGCCGACGCCACCATCGGCCAGGTCAACGCCGCGCTGGAGGCTGTGGGCGGGGGCATCGTCTCGATGCACGCCGGTCTGCCGGCACTCACCATCTCCGTGCCTCGCCAGGACGGCGCCGCCGAGCTCACAGCGCTGGCCGACACGCTGAAGGCCCAGCCCGGCATCCGGGCCGTGCTCCTGGGCCGGACGGTCGTCCCCAACGAGGCGCCGCCCGCCCCGGCCGATGCCGATGCGGCCATCGGGTACCTGCAGCAGGCGCACTTCCCCGCGGCCTGGAACGCCCGTGCAGCAGCGTCCGGCGTCTGCCAGTCCAGCAAGGTAACCGTGATCGTGGCCGACTTCTTCGGGCGGCCGATCGACGCCGGCTACTCAGCCTTCGCCGGCCAGGTGCCGGGGGTGAGCGACCTCGGCATCGGCTCGGTGGACCCCGCAGACCTCATCACCGGCCGCCACGGCTACGACGTGGTGACCACGCTGGCCGCCAGGCTGGATGGCACCGTCCCGACCGGGGCCTTTCCATATCCGGAGTGCCTCGCCATCAAGGCGGTCCAGCTCAACGGGCTGACCGCGCTCGGGGCGAGCTTCGCCATCGACGGCGCGCTGACAGGCACCTTTGGAAGGGCCATCGTCAATGCCTCGTACTCGTTCCTCGACGCCTGCGCTGCTGACCCGTGCGCGCCAGAGAACCTGACGGCACAGGCCGCGTTCGATCGGGCCATCCAGGGGGCCGTGCAACGGGCCCTGCTGGGGGAGCTTGGCGACAACGTGCTGGTGGTGTCGGCGGCCGGCAACGATGCCGACCAGCCGATCGCATCGGTCTATCCAGGGGCAGGCCTGGCCAGGGTCAGTTCCGCCTACAACGTGGCCGCCACGGCTGACAGCGCCATGTCGTTCCTGACTGACGCCGCCCTGTGGGATCCGACCTCGCCCTGCCCGTCCGAGCCGTGCCTGCCCTCGCTGAGCGCCACGGCCGACCAGGTTGCTGCGCTGGGCCAGTTCCTCGCCGACCTGGGGCTGGCCTCGGCGGCTCCGGCGAGCAACGTGATGATCGTGGGGAGCAGCGATGCCTCCCTCAACCCATCGGCCTTCTCCGATCCGGGCGCCGACGTCCTCGCCGTCGGCGAGGGGATCCCCACCCTCGCCGGGGCGCCGACTCGGGGCACGAGCTTTGCCGCCCCGCAGGTCGCCGGGCTTGCCGCCTACCTGTGGGCGCTGTCGCCCGAGCTCCGTGCCCGACCGGTGCAGGACACCATCGGCGCCATCCAGGCCAACGCGTCAAGCGCGGTGAACGGGATCATCGACGCCTACGCCACCGTCCTGTCGCTCGACGTGCCCGGGGCGGTGACGCCGGCCACGGCGCCGATGCGCCTCGCGATCCTCGACCTGGACGCTGACCTCGACTTCGACGTGGTGGACCTCCAGGCATTCCACGACGTCTACGTCAACTCGGTGGGCCAGCTGCTCGAGCCCCCCGCGCAGGACTACAGCCGCCGCGACATCAACGGCGACGGGTTCACCGGCGGGACTCGAACTGCCCCGATGGACCTCGACCCGACCGGCTCGCGTCAATTCGGTGCGCCCGAGCTGAGCGTTGCAGTCGCAACGGTGGGCGGTGTCGGGCGCGTGTTCAACGAGACCGCGATCACCGATGGCGACGCGCTCTGCTACTACGCCAGTACCGGGCTCTTCACCGGCAGCAGCCAGACCCTCGCGCTGCGCGACGACCTGGTGGACGACCTGTGCCCGAGGCTCGAATTCACCTTCGTCACCGATCTCGACGGATGGACGCCCGGTGTGGCAGGGCCCGTCGGCCAGGCCAATTGGGGAACAGCCGACCACTCGAACAAGGGGCCGGGCGTCGTCAAGCTGGATGGGGCCGGCGAGCCGACCGCACCCAATTCGTGGATCTCCCGGACCATCACCCTGCCTCCGAATGCCACGAGCCTGGCCTTCGACGTGAGCGCTCAGGATGCGCTCGACGCCGATTCAGAGCTCCGCGTTCGACTGGTGGAGGGCGTGAACAGCCACAACCTGCTGATCGAGATCGTGGCCGGGGTCGAGGGCAGCCTGACCTTCGCCCCGCGCACGCTGGACATCTCCCCATGGGCGGGGCGGACGGTCACCATCTTCTTCGAACAGAACGACAACGGACTCCGCGGGCAGTTCCCGGGTTCGCGGGGACAGCTTTACCTCGACAACGTTCGGATCCTGCTGAACTGAGTCGCGCCGAGGTCAGGACCCGGCGAAGAACTCGTTGATGGCCGCGGTGTCGTCGGAGAACGCCCAGCGGGCACTGACCTTGCCGTCGCGAAGGTGGTAGATCTCGGCGGTCCGGTAGACGAGGCTCTTGCCGCCCATCTTGGCGGTGGCCGTCACCAGCGCGATGGCGTGATCGTCGTTGGCAATGATGTCGTGCAGCTCGACGCTGATGTCCCAATCGGGCAGCGCGCCGGCGAAGCGAGCGCCAAGCGCCTCCTTGCCAACGATGGGGTCCGCGCGACCGATCTCATGCCATTCGACGTCATCGGTCATCAGGGCGGCAGCCGCCTGCCCATCGCCTCGGTTGAAGGCGTCCAACGCGTCGCGCAGGACCTGGGCGTTCGCATCGGACGTGCGCTTCATGGGTGCGGTTGCCTGCTCAGTCATCGGGTCTGTCTCCTTGGCGTGCGAACGGGGAAGCACAGGGTAACTCCCGGCGCATCCGGCTGCCACGGGGGCTGCCGTCCGCCGTCGGTGTCAGACCCTCGTCGTGCAGTCGTGCAGTCGTGCCTATTGACCCTCGGCGCCGATGGCCCCGTGGATCCTCGACCACACATCTCGCAGTCCCAGTGCCGATACCCAGCGCTCGATGTACCGGTAGTCAAGCCGATCGCCGCTGACCGCGAGGATGGCCGTCACGTCCCGCAGCTGGCGCTCTGACTCGGCGAACTTCGCCCACTCCAGCTTGGCGATGATCAGGTCCTCCGGACTGGCGATGAAGGTCGCGGTCCCGAGCAAGGCCACGGGCTGGCGCCGTGCGAACTCCTCGATCGAGAAGGGGCGGTCCTTTCGGATCACGAGGTCGGCCTTCCAGCCGCTCGCGGATTCGATCACATTGAACTGACCGCGCTCCGCGAGCGCCGTCCGAGCCGCGCCGAGGTCCACGTAGAACGCATCGGCCGGGAGTGACCGGACGAACGCATCGAGCGCCTGTGGGGTCGGATCGACCACGATGTCGATGTCTCGGGTGGCCCGAGGCTCCCCGTGGAATGAGCTCGCGACCGAACCGGTCACCATGTACGGGATGGCCGCGGCGTCGAGCCGCTGACCGATTTCTGCCAGCAACTCGCCCAGCGTCATCCAGGGTGCCTATCGCGAGCGGTCGGCGCGATCCGCCAGGGCGTCCCCGAGCATCAGCCGCCGGAGGGCGCTCTGGATCTCAGCCTCCGTGGCGTCCGGGCGTCGATGGCGAAGACCGTCCGCCGCAAGTGCCCGCGCCTCTTCGCTCATCTGAACGCCGAGGGCGGCGCGTTCGGATGGCGTCAGGCGGCGGAATGTTGCCCGCTGAACCGCCCCGGCGTCGGCTGAGGTGTCGCGCTCGTCGCTCACCGGCCCACTCTACTCGGCCTACCGTGACGGCTCACGTGTCGCGCGCAGCGCACAGTGGCCTGGTAACCGATCCAGGAGGCGCGCCATGCTGTCCGCCGTCCCCGTCAGACCCCTGTCGTGCAGTCGTGCAGTCGTGCAGTCGTGCAGCACGGCCGCACGAGCGCATGATGCCGCCCGTGCAGCGCGATCTTCCTTCCGGCACAGTCACGTTCCTATTCACCGATGTGGAGGGCTCGACCCGCCTCCTGCACGAGCTGGGGGCCGAGGGATATGCGGCGGCCCTGGCGGAGCATCGGGGTATCGTGCGCGCCGCCTTCGGTGGACATGGTGGGGTGGAGGTTGACACCCAGGGTGACGCGTTTTTCGTCGCCTTCCCGACAGCTGAGGGTGCGCTTGCGGCCGCGGTCGTCGCCCGCGATGAGCTGACATCCGGCCCCATCCGGGTTCGGATGGGGATACACACCGGCTTGCCACTGCTGACCGACGAGGGTTACGTGGGCGCCGATGTCCATCAGGCCGCGCGGATCGGGGCTGCCGGCCATGGTGGGCAGGTGCTGCTCTCGGCCGCCACGGTCACCATCGTCGGCACCGATGGTCTGAGCGACCTGGGCGAACATCGGCTCAAGGACTTCGACGAGCCGATGTCGATTTACCAGCTCGGGGACGAGCGCTTCCCGCCACTGAAGACCATCTCGAACACGAACCTGCCGCGTCCCGCCAGTTCATTCGTGGGCCGAGACAGAGAAGTCGTCGAGGTGGTGGGATTCCTTCGGGGCGGCGCTCGCCTGCTCACCCTGACCGGCCCCGGCGGGTCGGGCAAGACCCGGCTCGCGATCGAGGCGGCGTCGTCGATGCTGCCCGAGTTCAAGGCTGGGGTGTTCTGGATCGGCCTGGCGGCGCTGCACGATCCCGCCCTCGTCTCGGAAACGATCGGCCAGACCATCGGCGCCAGGGACGGCCTGGCCGCGCACATCGGCGAGCGCGAGATGCTCCTGCTGGTCGACAACCTCGAGCAGGTGGTCGAGTCGGCGCCCGAATTGGCCGCCCTCGTCGAGACCTGCCCAAACCTCCGACTCCTGGTCACGAGTCGCGCGCTGTTGCGAGTCCGCGGCGAGGTCGAGTACCCCGTGGCGCCGCTTGCCGACCCCGAAGCGGTCGAGCTGTTCTGCACTCGGGCACGGATCGCGCCTGACGCCACCATCCATGAGCTTTGCCGAGCACTCGACAACCTTCCGCTGGCCCTCGAATTGGCCGCTGCGAGGGCGAGCGTGCTCTCGCCGCGGCAGATCCTGGAGCGGCTAGCAGGACGGCTGGACCTGTTCAGAGGCGGACGGGATGCCGACCCTCGCCAGCAGACGCTCCGAGCCACCATCGAATGGTCATACGAGCTCCTCACGCCCGAGGAGCAGCGACTCTTCGCCCGCCTCGCAGTGTTCGGCGGGGGGTCAACGTTGGAAGCCGCGGAAGAGGTCGTCCAGGCTGAGCTGGAAACGCTTCAGTCCCTGGTGGACAAGAGCCTGGTTCGGCATACCAATGAACGGTTCTGGATGCTCGAGACCATCCGTGAGTACGCGGCCGAACGGCTCGTAACATCGGGCGAGGCCGCCGAACTGCGGCGACGCCACGCGGAGCACTTTCTGGCGCTCTCCGAGGACCAGGAATCCCATCTGCTGGATGAGGAGCTCCGCGGCGGACGGGAATGGCTCGACCGGCAGGATCAGGAACTCGACAACTTTCGCGCGGCGCTCGACCATTTCGAAGGCTCCGCCGAAGACGAGTTCCTCTTGCGCATGGCGGGGGCGCTGTCGCCGCTGTGGGCCAACAACGGGCATGTCGCCGAAGGCCGGCGTCGTCTCGAGCAGGCGCTTGCGGTGGACAGACAACCGACCACCGCTCGCGCCAAGGCCCTCGTGGGTCTCGCTGAGATGGCGTCCTTCGGTGACGACACGACCGGGATGCGAGCGTGGGCGGAGGAGGGGCTCGCGATCTATCGGCGACTCGGCGACCGGCGGGGCATCGCACAATCGCTCTTCTCGCTCGGCGTTGCCGTGGGAGAGGGAGGCGATTGGGCGCACGCACGTCCGCTCTTTGACGAGAGCCTGAAAATCTTTCGCGACCTCGGTGACGAAGCACGCGTCCTGTGGGGGACGCGTGCCCTGGCATGGGCCCATGCCGAGTTCGGCGATATGGAGCGCGGCCGAGCCCTCTATGAGGACGCTCTTCGCCAGGCGCGCGTCGCGGGCAACAGGCTCGTTGAAAGCGTGGTGCTCGGTTCGCTGTCGTGGGTTGCGGTGAAGGAGGGTCGAGTTCAGGACAGCCCAGGGCTCCTCAAGGAGAGCCTCCGCATCAAGCGCGACCTCGGCGATCGCATCGAGACCGCCGTAGGTCTTTGCCACGCGGCCCGGACCCTCGCAGGCGCTGGACGAGCAGAGACGGCAGCCAAGCTCATCGCCTGCTTCGAGGCGCTATCCGAGGAGATCGGCGGCAGTAATGCCTGGGTCAGGAGGATGAACGAAGAGACGCTCCCAATGGTCCGTGCCCAGCTCGATACCGCGGACTTCGCGATCGCGTGGGAGCAGGGAAGCAGGCTGACCGCCGACAAGGCTCTCGCGCTCGCGCTGGACGCGCTCGACGCGCTGAACTAACGGTCGCCGAACGTCGGGCGAGCCCGCTGGATGCGTGCGCCATCGGCCAATTCTGGAACTCCAGGCTCACCGTCACGACGACGCGGCTAGGATTGGCGACGTCATGCAGCTCGTTCAGCTCGAAGACTCCACCGCAGAGGATCGCCTCATGGGCGCGGCGTGCAC
>JALYNS010000295.1 GCA_030773035.1 Chloroflexota bacterium | reverse complement strand
TCCTGGTCAGCATCGAGGTCTTCAGCGACATCCGGCTGCCCTTCACCCGAATCGTGCTGGTGCGCCGCAAGGAGCCTGAGCCGCCCGATGGCGCCCCAGCCTGAGTCAGCCTGCCCGGCGGCAGTGCCTCAGCGCGCGGATTCCTGCGCGTACTCGCCCTGCAGCCGCTCGATGTACTCGTTGATCGTCGGGACCCCCACCAGCCGATCATGGAAGAAGCTGTTCACCAGGTTCTTCAACAGCTCGCGTGCCGCCTCCGCGTCGGTCGTCAGCTCCGCGCCGAGATCGCCGGTGTCGAGCTGCGCGCGCAGCCTGACCAGGGTCTTCACGATCTCCGCCTCCTCGGCCCCGTCGAGGACGCCGGCCACCTGGATGATCAGCGCATCGGCCTGGGAGACGGCCTCCCGCATCGTCGTCGGCTGGTCGGGGTTGACCGCGTCGTCGATGGTCCGAACCAGCGCCCAGACCTGGTAGAGCATGGCCGCCGGCTCGTCGAACAGCTCGCGCAGGTAGGCGGCGTCGATGTAGCGCCCGGTGAGGCGGAAGACGTTGTACATCCGCTTGGCGGCCTTGCCGTAGTTGAGCTCCTGGGTCACGTACTTGGCGACCTCATGCTCGAGCTGGGCAACGTACTCGTCGAGCGCGTCGGGGGTCGCATTGCGAACCAGCTTCGAGAAGATGGGGATCGAATCGGCCTCCAGGTAGACCTCCTGGAAGTAGCCGTCGAGGTGCCCGTCGAGCGGGGTGATGGTGCCGTCCGGCGCCTCCCAGGTGACGTCGAGCATGTTGCTGGCGTTGGCCAGCGTGCCACGCGCCGGGTTGGCGACGACCCAGTCGAGCTTGCACCAGCCGGGGTCGATCGCGACCTCGCTCCACAGCAGGGCGATGGGCTCGCCCAGTGGGGTGGTCGCCAGGATGCGGCCCTCGCGCAGCTCGGCCGGCGTCCAGCTCAGCGCACTGCCCTTCGCAACCAGCTTCCCATCGCGGAGCACGTCTGACGGCGCGGAGCCGAACTTCACCTCGATCAGCCGATAGGTGTCGCCGCGCTCGGTGGCCAGCGCCTTGTCGCGCATCAGCTCGGCGAGCAGGCGACAGGCCTCCTCCCGCGTCGGCGCGTGGATGTTGACCCGTTCGAAGTAGTCGCAGTCCCCCGGGTTGGTCTGGATCTTGGACTGCGCGGCGGAGCCGGAGAGCGCCAGGGCCGTCTCCACGCCCGGACGATCCTCGAAGCCCACGATGCGACCGATGGACCGGAAGTGCGCGAGGTTGGCCGGCGAGAAGTCGAGCATGCTGACCCGGTGGCCGAAGGTGCCGCTGCCCGCGTCCAGCACGATCTCGCCGCCGGTGTCCGCGGCCATGGCGCTCAGCCAGCGCAGGGCCTCCGCCTCGTCCAGCTCGACGCCCATCCGCTGCGCGGCCTCCACGATGCGGGCGAGGTCCTCGGCCGGCTGGCTCGGCGTGGTCATGGGCGGCAGTCTAGTCCCACCGCCCGCGCTCGGCGTCGTTGACAGGCCGATCGCCCCCGGCCTAGAATCAGCGCGCTTTCCCCCGGTGACCAGCCCTTGTTTGGCGTGGGCGGCGGCGGGCGACTGACGAGGACATCGCACCGTGGCCAAGGCCGAGAATCGTCCGGTGATCTCGCTGGCGTGCACCACCTGCAAGGAGCGCACGTACAGCACCCGGAAGAACAAGAGAAACGACCCCGGCCGGATGGAGCTCAACAAGTTCTGCCCGCGCTGCCGGCAGCACACGCTGCACCGGGAGACGAAATAGGCAGAGCGCGTCGGTAGGGGTGTAGCTCAACTGGTAGAGCACTGGTCTCCAAAACCAGCGGTTGCAGGTTCGAGTCCTGTCGCCCCTGCCAGATTCATCGGTCCATGACAACAACCACCAGGAGCAACTGAAGCCATCGTGTTCAGCGGCATGCGCCAGTACCTCACCGAGGCCTGGTCCGAGCTCAAGAAGGTCGCCTGGCCGACTCGCCAGACGGTGACCAACCTCACGCTGATCGTCCTCGCCGTCTCGATCGCGGTGGGGGCCTACATCGCCGTGCTCGATACTGCGCTGCACGCCATGGTCGAGCAGGTGCTCAAGTGAGCGACGAGCAGGTCGCCGAGAGCGAGGCGCGCAACGAGGCCCGCCAGGCCGCGCGCCTGTCGCGCGAGGCGCCCCAGCCGGATGACCCGTATGCCGCGGAGCGCACCACCAAGCAGTGGTACGTGATCCACACCTACTCCGGCTACGAGAACAAGGTCAAGGCCAACCTCGAGCACCGCATCGAGTCGATGGGCGTGGAGGACCAGATCTTCCAGGTCCTGGTGCCGATGGAGGAGGAGATCGAGATCAAGAACGGCCAGCGGCAGACCGTCAACAAGAAGGTCTTCCCCGGCTACGTGCTGGTCGAGATGGTCATGACCGATGAGTCCTGGTACGTCGTGCGCAACACCCCGGGAGTGACGAGCTTCGTGGGATCCGGCAACCGGCCGACGCCTCTGATGGAGGGCGAGGTCAAGAAGATCCTCAAGCAGATGGGGGTCGAGGCGCCCAAGTTCAAGCTCCAGTTCACGAAGGGACAGAGCGTCCGCGTCAAGGATGGCCCCTTCGCCGAGTTCATCGGCACGGTCGACGAGGTCAACCCTGAGCGCAACAAGGTCAAGGTGCTGGTCAGCATCTTCGGTCGCGAGACGCCGGTCGAGCTCGACTTCCTGCAGATCGACAAGCTGTAATGGCCAAGAAGATCCGCGCCATCCTGAAGATCCAGGCGCCCGCCGCCCGCGCGACCGCGGCTGCCCCGGTGGGACCGGCGCTGGGCCAGCACGGCATCAACATCATGGAGTTCATCAAGGCCTTCAACGAGCGGACCGCCTCCCAGGCGGGCTACGTCGTGCCGGCCGAGATCACGGTCTTCGAGGACCGCTCCTTCACCTTCGTCACCAAGGCGCCGCTGGCGGCCGCGCTCCTGAAGCGCGCCGCGGGCGTGGAGAGCGGCTCGGCACAGCCGAACCGCGACAAGGTCGGCAAGGTCTCGCAGCGGCAGCTGCGCGAGATCGCGGAGACGAAGATGGCCGACCTCAACGCCAACGACATCGAGCACGCCATGCGGATCGTGGCCGGCACCGCGCGCAGCATGGGCATCGAGGTGACCGACTGATGCCGCACGGCAAGAAGTACATCGACGCGGCCAAGAAGGTCGACGCCGAGCGCCGCTACACGATCGGCGAGGCGTGCGAGCTGCTGCCGCAGGTCTCCCCCTCGAAGTTCGACGCCACCGTTGAGCTGCATCTGCGGCTGGGGATCGACCCCCGTCACGCCGACCAGCTGGTGCGCGGCACCGTCGTCCTGCCCCACGGCACCGGTCGTACGACGCGCGTGATCGTCTTCGCCCAGGGCGAGAAGGCGCAGGACGCGCTGCGCGCCGGCGCCGACCAGGTGGGCGGTGACGACCTGGTCAAGAAGATCGATGACGGCTGGTTCGACTTCGACGTGGCGATCGCCACTCCCGACATGATGGGCACCGTCGGCCGGCTCGGGAAGAAGCTCGGCCCGCGCGGCCTGATGCCGAACCCCAAGGCGGGCACGGTGACCTTCGACATCGAGCGCGCCGTGAGCGAGATCAAGTCCGGGCGGATCGAGTTCAAGGTCGATCGGGCCGGGATCGTCCACGTGGCGGTGGGACGAGTCAGCTTCACCCCGGAGCAGCTGTCGGCCAACATCGCAACGCTCGTGGACGCGGTACAGCGTGCCAAGCCATCGGGTGCCAAGGGCACCTACATGCGAACCCTGACGGTTGCCCCTACCATGGGACCCGGACTGCGGGTCGACATCCCATCCGCGCTGGCAGCGGCCGGCGCCTAGGAGGTCAGCCACATCGTCCCATCGGGACACCTGAAGAGAAGCCACAGACAGCGTTGTGCACCGGGTGAGAGTCCCGGGCCAATTGCCGGCCGAGGAGCCGGCGGCACGCCGAGGCAATGAAGCGACCGGGAACGGTCCTCGTGCCGACGTGTGCGCGAGGACCGTTTCGACGTTCATACGGGGTAGAGAAGGAACCACGATGCCGACAGATGCGAAGCGCCAGGCGATCGCCGAGCTGGTGGAGCTGCTCCGCTCCAGCTCCGCGCTGGCCGTGGCCGACTACCGGGGCTTGACGGTCTCGGAGATGCAGTCGGTCCGGCGGTCGCTGCGCGCCAGCGGCGTGCAGCTGCATGTCGCCAAGAACCGCCTGCTGAAGATCGCCGCCGCAGAGGCCGGCAAAGGTGAGCTGACCTCGTTGCTCGCCGGCCCCACCGCCGTGGCTTCGAGCTCCGGCGATGAGACCGCCCTGGCGAAGGCGCTGCAGGACGCCCTCCGTCCATATTCCAAGGTCGTCGCCCTGCGCGGCGGCCTGCTGGGCGGGCTGGCGGTCGACGCCGCCGTGTTCCAGCAGCTGGCGAACCTGCCGAGCCGCGACGTGCTGCTCGGCCGACTGGCGGGAGCCATGGTCGCCCCCCTCGCGGGGATGGCCGGGGTCCTGGCCGGCAACCTGCGAAATCTCGTCGGCGTGCTCAGCGCAGTGGCCGACCAGAAGCGAGCCAATGAGGGCGGCGCGGCCGCCTGACGAGACGAAGGAAGGAAACCGATGGCAACCAAGACGATGAGCAAGGACCAGATTCTGGAGGCGATCGACGGGATGACCGTCCTGGAGCTCTCCGAGCTGGTCAAGGCGTTCGAGGAGCGCTACGGCGTGACTGCGGCCGCCCCGGTGGCGGTGGCCGCGGCTTCGTCCGCGGGCGGAGCCGCCTCGAGCGAGGCTCCGGCAGTCGCCGAGGAGCAGACCGAGTTCGACGCGGTGCTGACCGAGGTCGGGCCGAACAAGATCCTCGTGATTAAGGCGGTCCGCGAGCTGACCGGGCTCGGCCTCAAGGAGGCCAAGGACCTGGTCGACGCCGCCCCCAAGGCGGTCAAGGAGGGGGTCGCCAAGGAAGAGGCCGAGGCGGTCAAGGCGAAGCTCGCCGAAGCCGGGGCAACGACCGAAATCAAGTAGGCTTCCGCCACGCGAACCGATGGGCCGGCCAGGCGACTGGCCGGCCCGTTGCGTGCCGCCTAGCTCGCCTCTGCCAGGCTGTAGCGGTACACGACCGCCGCGACGGCCGCGCCCAGTAGCGGGCCGATCCACCACACGTACCAATCGGC
>JALYNS010000294.1 GCA_030773035.1 Chloroflexota bacterium | reverse complement strand
GCTGATGGCCAGGTCGCCGTAGAAGGTGAGGGCCAGGGTGCGCGGGATCGGCGTCGCGGTGAGCGCCAGCAGATGGGGCTCCAGTCCGGCGCCCTTGGCCTGCAGCGCGGCTCGCTGAGCCACCCCGAAGCGATGCTGCTCGTCGACCACCGCCAGGCCCAGCTTGCGGAAGGCGACCGCCTCGCTGATGACCGCGTGGGTCCCGATCACGACCTCTGCCTCCCCCGCCTCGATCGCGTCGTGGATGCGCCCCTTGGCTGCGGGCGTCAACGAACCGGAGAGGAACTCGGCGCGGACGCCGAGCGCGTCGAGGAGCGGGGCGAGACCGAGGTGGTGCTGGCGGGCGAGGATCTCGGTGGGCACCATCAGGGCGGCCTGCCATCCGGCCCGCACCACGCCCGCGAGCGCGATCGCCGCGACTGCCGTCTTGCCGCTTCCGACGTCGCCCTGCAGGAGCCGCCGCATCGGCTGGTCCATGGCCAGGTCGGTCACGACCTCGTCCACCGCCCGTCGCTGGTCGCCCGTCAGCTCGAACGGAAGCGCGCCGAGCAGCGCGCTCAGCTCGCCGCTGCCGATCGTCACGCGCGCCGCCCGCAGGCCGGCGCGTGCCATCCGCGCCTGCGCCATCGTCAGCTGCAGTGCCAACAGCTCGTCGAAGGCGAGTCGATCGAGGGCGGCGGGAACATCGGCCGCCTCCTCCGGGAAGTGCGCGGCGCGCAGGGCATCGGCCAGCGGGAGCAGGTCGCCGCGCTCGGCAGGTTGCAGCGGATCCGTCACGCCCGGGAGCGCGCGGTCGAGGACGCGCGCCAGCAGCTCGCGCACGCGACGCTGCGTGACGCCCGTGCTGAGCCGGTAGACCGGGACCACCCGTGCGGTGTGGACCGACTCGTGCCCGACCGGCGAGAACTCGGGACCGGTGAACTGGGGCCGCCAGCCGCGGAAGGTGACCTTGCCGCTGACCACGATCTCTGCTCCCGGCTCGAGTCGACGCTCGACGTAGCGGCGACCGAACCAGATCGCCTCGGCCGTGCCGGTCAGGTCGGAGAGCTGTGCGATGACCCGTTGCGGCCGGCGGCCGAATCCAGGTTCCACGGTGACGTCGATGACGCGCACCCGGGCCGACTGCTTCTCGTCGGGGACCAGGTCGCCGAGCGTTCGCAGGTCGCTGAAATCGTCATATCGGAACGGGAGGTAGAAGAGCGCCTGGCGTGGCGTGTCGATGCCGAGGCGGCTCAGCGTTCCGGCCCCGCGCGCCAGCTCGGGCAGCACGGCCCGGATCGGCCGATCGAGATCATCGGGCGCGAGGGGCGCGGGGGCTTGCCGCCTCGCTGATTGCATGGCTCGATCGTAGCGTGCTAGCATCGGGCCGTTCCGGCGGCGCCGAGGTGAGGTGCGCCGGTTCGTTCGTGAATGGAGACCCGTGATGGCTCGGACGTGCGACATCTGCGGAAAGCGGCCGATCACCGGCTGGAATCCCCAGTCGGTCGGAATGAACCGCAAGCGAGCGCTTCGCCGCTGGCTGCCCAACCTGCAGCCGATGGTCGTTCAGCGCAACGGGGCGCCGGTCCGCATCAAGGCCTGCTCGCGCTGCATCCGGACCTCCGAGAAGGTCTGACACCCGCCAATCGGAGGCGAGACGCTCAGCTCGCGTCCGCGCCGGGGCTCACGTCCGCGTCGGGGCCTGCCTCGATGACGAGGGTGAATGGACCATCGTTCACCAGCTCCAACTCCATCTCCGCGCCGAAGCGCCCGGTCGCGACCCTCTGGCCGGAAGCGCGCAGCCGCTCGGCGAAGCGCGTCACCATTGGTTCGGCCTCTTCGGGCGGGGCCGCATCGGTAAATCCCGGTCGCCGGCCCCGTCGCAGGTCCGCCAGCAGGGTGAACTGGCTCACCACCAGGTACTCGCCACCGACCTCGTCGATCGCCAGGTTGGTGCGTCCCTGCGCGTCCTCGAAGTAGCGCAGGCCGAGCAGCCTGTCGGCCACCCGATCCACCAGCGCGGGTGTATCGCCGAGGCCGATGCCGACCAGGACGGCCGCGCCCCTGCCGATCTCCCCGACGACCTGGCCCTCGGCTCGCACCTGGGCGCGCGTCACGCGCTGAACGACCAGGCGCATCGGCGTCAGCTGGCGGGGGCTGGCAGGGGGCTGGTGACCACGCTCCACTCCTCGCCATCGCGAGGCGCGCCGAGCGCGGCCTGCGTGAAGCGCGCGCTGGCGTTCCAGATCATCCAGCCCAGCGCCCCGTTGTCGGCGGACGCCTTCATCTCCTGCAGGATCTGGTCGGCGGTGTAGGCCGGGAACGACCCGTAGCCGAAGTCCTGGATCCAGGGCCGGATCACCATCCGCAGCCCGGCACGCTGTTCGTTCATGATCTCCAGGGTCTTGTCGATGACGTCGTACGGGTGGTCATTCGGGTTCTTGAAGCCAAAGGTGTAAGGGCCGTAGTGGCTTGGGTAGACCATCGGCGAGAAGTAGTCGACGTACGGCATGATCACCTCCGGCCGCTGCCCGATCCCCTGGTCGTCGGTGGCGATGAAGCTGATCGGGAAGACGTCCGCCGAGAAGTAGGTGCGCGTGGTGAGGAGCGCATCCGAAACGAGCCGGAAGAGGCGTCGAATGGCCGGCAGGCGGAATGACTGGGTGTTCGGCAGATTGGTGTCGGCGACCGAGTAGTCGCCATCGCTGAAGAAACGGACGTAGTCGAGCTGCACCTCGTCGAAGCCCTTGGCGGCCAGGTCGCCGGCGAGGGCCGCGATGTACTCGGCGACCCCTGGGTTGTAGGGATCGAGCCAGATGCCGCCCCGGTAGTCGCGCCACGGCTCGCCGGTGGCCGAGTTCCTGACGGCCAGCTCGGGCTGCTGCGCGCCGAGCGTGTCATCCTTCATGACCACCATTCGGGCGATGGTGTAGATGCCGCGTTCCCTGAGCCTTGGCAGGAGCTCATCGAGCTGGAGGAGCGGCCGCTCCATGATCGCCCCGACCGCGGCAGCGGCCGGCAGATCGCTGGCCCAGTAGAGCTTGCCGCCCGCCTCCTTGACGTCGATCACCATGGCATTCACCTCGGTCCCCTCGACCAGCTCGAGCATCGCGTCGAGCCGGCCTGAGCCCTCGAAGATCGCCGAGGGCGCGTACAGCGCGCGTGCCTCGAACGCGGTGAGGACGACCTCCTTGGTCATCTGCGCATCGATCGGGATCACGCCGAGCCGATAGCCCGGCATCTTGTAGACGAGCGTTCCCTGCTCCGGCACGCCGGGCAGCACGTAGTGACCCTGCGCATCCGTCTCGGTCAGGCCCGAAGCTTCATCGACGAAGACGCGCACGCCTGTGATCGGCGCCCCATCACCGTCGGTGACCGTGCCGCTCACGACGTTCGGGCGGAGGGGGATCGTCAGTCCCTTCTCATCCGGGACGATGTCCGTCGCGGAGTCGAACCCTTCGGCAGATGCCTCAACCGTGGCGCCGCCGACGGTCGTTACCGTCGCCACGCCATCGGCCCCGGTCGTCGCCACCTGTCCCGCGACCTGGACCTTGGCCCGCGCCAATGGCGCCTGGTTGGTCCGATCCACGACCGTGACCTTCACCTCGCGAGACGGACGCGGCGTCGGGCTGCCATCGGGCCCCGGCCCGGAGCAGCCGCTCAGGGCTGCCGCCAGGGCCAGCGCGCAGACGACCCATCGCCGCGGCGGGTTGACGCCACGATGCGTCACGAGTTCGCCGCAGCTGCGCGGCGCAACGCCGCAACCGTCGGGGCCAGGTCACCCGGCTCGCGGTAGAGCGCCCAGCCGGCGATCAGCACCTCTCCGCCGGCGGCGTGCGCCGCCCCGATGGTGTCGAGGTTCACGCCGCCGTCGACCCCCATCGGCAGCGACAGGCCGCGACGCTCGATCTCGTCCCGCAGCCGAGCCATCTTGGGCAGCACCTCCTCCAGGAATGCCTGGCCGCCCCGTCCCGGGTGGACTGTCATCACCAGCAGCAGGTCGATCGACTCGAGGTACGGCAGCGCGGCGTCGGCGGGTGTCTCCGGGTTGAGCGCCAACCCGGCCGAGCGGCCGTAGCCATGGATCGCCGCGATGACCGCGGCGGGGTCGTCATCGGCCTCCACATGGGTCACGATCAGGTCGCTGCCGGCATCGGCGAAGGCTCGTGCGTGGCGCAGAGGCTGCGAGACCATCAGGTGGGTGTGGTACGGCACGGATGCCAAGGGTCGAACCGCCTGCACCACCACGGGCCCGATGGTGAGCGCGTCGACGAAGTGGCCATCCATGACATCCAGGTGAATCGAGTCGACTCCTCCGTCGACGGCACGGCGCACCTCGTCGCCGAGGTGGGCGAAGTCGGCATTCAGCAGGCTCGCGCTGATCTGCGGCGGGCGACGGCTCACGCCGGGGCCGCCGATATCGCTTCACGTATGGGCCGCCCCGCCAGCTGAGCGTGCAGCTGCCCGCAGGCCGCCTCGATCTCGCGGCCGCGCGTGTCCCGCACCGTCACCGGTACGCCGGCTCGCCCGACCGCCGCGGCAAAGGCCCGCACCCCGGCCTCCGATGTCCCGCTCCAGCGAGAGCCGGGGGTCGGGTTGAGCGGGATCAGGTTGACGTGGGAGAGCCACCCGGCGGCGATCGCGCCCAGTCCGCTGGCCTGGGCCGGGGCATCGTTCACGCCGTCGATCAGGACGTACTCCAGGCTGACCCGGCGGCGTGTCCGCGCGGCGAAGCGCCGGCCCGCGGCAACAACCTCCGCGATCGGCCACTTGCGGTTGATCGGCACCAGCTCGTTGCGCAGGTCGTCGCTGGCAGCGTGGAGGCTGATCGCCAGGTTGACCTGCGGCAGCTCGTCGACCATGCGGTCGATCCCCGGCACCACCCCCGACGTGCTGACCGTGATGTGCCGAGCGCCGATCCCCAGCCTGCCCGGGTCGTTGAGCAGTCGGATGGCGGCGAAGACCCTGTCGGTGTTGTTGAGCGGCTCGCCCATACCCATGAAGACGATGTTGTAGTGCCCGCGACCGGCACCCGGTCGCCAATCGGCGCCGAGCGCCTGCCACGGATCGCGATGCCAATGCAGGACCTGGTCGACGATCTCGCCGGCGGTGAGCTGCCGTCCGAAGCCGGCCTGGCCGGTGGCGCAGAACGGGCATCCAACCGCGCAACCCGCCTGCGAGCTGATGCAGATGGTCGTCCGGCCGGCCCCCCCGCCGTGCGCCGGATAGCGCATCAGGACCGACTCGATCCGTTGCCCGTCGGCCAGCTCGTGAACCGCCTTGGCGGTCAGGCCGCCGTCGGCGACCAGCACGTGGCTGCCCGTGATGGTGGAGAAGCGGAAGGCTTCCGCCACGGCCGAGCGCAGGGCACGAGGCAGATCGGTCAGGTCGTCAAGGGAGCGCGCCGTCGGCCGGTGCGCCCCGCCGAGCACCTGTGCGACCCGATACGCGGGCTCGCCGCGGGCAGCGAGCCACGCGGCGAGCATCTCCGATTCGACCTCGCTGATCGCCGGCGAGGTCTCGGCCAGCGAAAGATCAGTCACGACGCCCCATGATCAGGGTCAGGTAGTAGAGGAAGGTGAGGAGCGCGGCGAGCGCGGCCGCCACGTAGGTCCAGGCAGCCGCCTTGAGCACGTCGCGAGCCCCGACCTGGCGTTCGCCCGAGATTCCCAGGCTGCTCACGAAGGCGAGCGCCTTGCCCGAGGCGCCGATCTCGACCGGGAGCGTCACGAAGGTGAAGATCACCGCGGCGCCGAAGGCGATCAGACCGACCCACGCCAGGCCGAGCAGGTTGAACCAGACGCCGGCGATGATCAGCCATGGCGCCAACCCGGAGCCGAGCTGGACCGCCGGTACGATCGCCTGGCGAACGACCATCCACGGGTCGCGCTCGCGATCTTGGAGCGCATGGCCCACCTCGTGTGCGATCACCGCCGCCGCGGCGACGGAAAGTGTTCCGGCGCCACGCGGGAACCCGACCGAGCGATCGCCCGGGTCGTAGTGGCCCAGCTGCGCCGAGCCCGCAACGGCGGAGCTGACGCGCAGCACCTTGACGCGCGGGTCGTAATGGTCGGTCAGCTGACCGGGTACCGGCTCGATCTTGACATCGGTCAGGCCCTGTCGGTCGAGCAGGCGGCGGGCGAAATCAAATGCGGAGAGGTCGATCCCGGAGTCGACCTTCGACCATCGGGCGTAGGTCGAGCGAACGCGCCAGGCCGCCCACCCGGTGATGGCCAGGCTGGGAAGCATCACCAGCAGGATGTACGGCAGAAGACTGCCCATGGTTGTGGTTGCTACCTCCTTGGAAGCGCGCCGAGTATAGCCGAGCCTCCCTGTCGCCCCGGTGAAGGCGAGATGAAGATGGCGCTATGCCGGGGCAGATCCGCCGCCGAGCAGCACGTGCTCGCGAGGCAGCCCGTGGCGCCAGGCATCGGCGGCCATCACCGGCCTTCCCGCCGGCTGAACGAGGTCGAGGGCCAGCGCTCCCTGGCCGCAGGCGACCATCGGCCACTCGCCGGGCAGGAGCGCCCCGATCATCGGCCCATCCACCCCCGCCACGGCGTGCGCCGCCCGGATGTGGAGGCGGCCGCCGTCGAGCGTCGTCCAGGCGCCCGGCCAGGGCTGCAGCGCACGGACACGGCGATCGATGACGACCGCGGCCTCGCGCCAGTCGATCCATCCGTCGGCGCGCCTGAAGGGGCGGATCAAGGTTGCCTGCTGCTCGTCCTGGGGCTGGCTCACAACCTCGCCCGCTGCCCAGCGCACCAGCTCCGGCGGGACGACCTCCGCGGCGAGCTCGGCCAGTCGCAGCTCGAGCTCCGGCGCCGTCTCGCGTCCGGCGAGGGGGACAGGCCACTGG
>JALYNS010000293.1 GCA_030773035.1 Chloroflexota bacterium | reverse complement strand
CTCGATCGCCACCCGACCCAGTTCGGCAGGATGCTGGCCGCGGCGGATCGGGCGCTCGGCCAGCCGATTGACGCCGTGGTCGCCGGCGAGGCCGACGATCCCCGTGCCCTCGCCCTGCGCCGCGCGGCCGCCGCGCCGTATGCCCCCGACCTGGTCATCGCTCCACTGCCCGACGGAGCAGCGTTCGCGGGCTGGCCGCTCTTCGAGGGGAAGACCATGCGGGACGGGGCACCGACTGCATACGTCTGTCGGGGCTATGCCTGCGATGCGCCGGCCGGTGACCCTGAGCAGGTGACGACGCAGGTGACCGCCCTGGTCCCGACGCGTCCCCCCGGCGAGGCATTGCCATGACCCGGTGGTGGCGACCGGTGCTGCATCTCGTCCTGCTTGCTGCCCTTCTGGCCGGCTGCGCAACCGCATCGCCGACACCGTCGTCCACGCTTGTTCCGACCGCGGAACCGACTGCCAGCCCGACCCCGACCGCGATCCCAACGCCCGATTCCCGCCCGACACCCATCCCCCTGGACCAGGAGATGCTCGGGCGTCGCTTCACCGTGCTCGTGCTGGGCGCGGACACCAGCCAGTACCGGCGCGAGACGGGCTACGACGAGACGAACACCGACGCGCTCATGGTCGTCAGCGTCAGCGCCGATCAGTCCCGCATCGACCTCATCTCCCTGCCACGTGACACGGTCGACGTGCCGATGTCGGACGGCACAACGTATCGCGGCAAGATCAATGGCATGGCGCAGAAGCTCGGGATCGAGGCGCTGCGCGATGGCATGTCGACCCTGCTCGACGTCCCGATCGACCGCTACCTCCGGATCGACATGGATGACTTCGTCTGGATGGTGGATGCGGTCGGCGGCATTGACCTGACGCTGGAGAAGGCCATCACGGATCCGAAGGTGCAGCTCCGCCTTCCGGCGGGTCCCAACCACCTCGACGGTGCGCAGGCGCTCGCATTCAGCCGCACCCGCGCCGATTCCGACTACGAGCGCGCGGCTCGCCACCAGCAGGTGATGATGGCCCTGGTTCGCAAATGGCTCCATCCCGGGCTGAGAGCGCTGCTCGGGAGCGCCTTCCAGCTCGGCTCGCTGGAGACCGACATCGGCCTGGATGAGCTGCCGACCCTGCGCGAGATCGGGCGCCGCGCGACCTCGGCCACCGTGACCATGATCGTCCTTCGGCCGCCGCGCTTCTCGCTCTTCGTGGGGATCGAGCCGAACAGCCGCCGCGGCTGGGTGATGATCCCCGACGTGGCTGAGATGCGGCGATATGTCGACGTGGCGCTCTCTGATTGAGGCGATCGGCTAGGCCCCCGCGTACGAGTGCTGGCCGACGAAGAGGAGCCCGGCACCGAGCCAGGTGAAGATGATCGCCGCGAAGCCGAGCACCAGCAGCCACGGTGCAGACGCTGCCCAGCGGTCGCGGCGTCCGGCGACGTGCAGGTAGCCCCCGTAGACGAGCCAGGTGGCCGCTGCGGCCAGCTCCTTGGGGTCGTTGTTCCAGTAGGAGCGCCAGGCGAGGTTGGCCCACACCGAGCCGAGCACGATCGCGGCGGTCAGGACCGGGAAGGCGAGGATGGCGGCCCGATGCGCTGCCGCCCGCAGGACGGCCGCGGAGGGAAGGGCGCCGATGCTCTCGCGCGATGCACGCTGCACGATCTCGCCGAGCGCGGCCGCGAAGGCCACCGCACCGATGGCGTAGGCGAGCATCGCCATCCCGACGTGCACCGTCAGCAGCAGCGGCGCCTGGAGCGCCGGGACGAGGGGTCGGACGTCGTCGGGCTGGGCGAGGGAGACGCCGATGAGCGCGGCAGCCACCAGCGCCACGCCGGGCGCCAGCCCGCTGATCGGCCTCCGGATGGCAAGCGCCAGGAAGACCGCCAGGATCGCGAACGCGAAGCCCGCGCTGAACTCGTGCAGGTTCGACCACGGCGCGTGGCCGGTCGCCGCGGTGCGGGCGGCGAGCGCTCCGAGCAGGAGCAGCGCGGCGAGGATGACGCCGGCATGCGCGGTCGCGGCAGCGCTGACGCGCGGGGAAGTCGCCGCCACGGGCTGCGGTCCGCGAGCCAGGCTGACCATGAAACCGGTCAGGCCGATCGCCCCTGATCCGAGCAGGGTAACGAGCGCCGCGACCGACAGGGCGGAGGATGCAGTCATTGGTTGCGTCCGTGCCAGCGGCCCGCCGGACCCCTCGTCAGGCGGGGGCGCTCACTCTGATGCGGCGGCCAGGGTGGCGTGGGTGCCGCACCGGTAGCAGGACTCGTCGGCGGCTCGAATGGTTGCACCGCAGTTGGCGCACGAGACGAGCAGATCCGCTTCGCATTCGGTGCAGAAGCGCGCGCCGGCCGGGTAGCGCAGGCCATCGTTCGGGCAGTACGGCACGCCGCGTGGTGCTTCGACGGCCCCGTCGGGGGCGCGCGGCAGGCGAACGGCCGGCAACGTCGCCGCGTCGGCCTCGATGCCGACCTGCGAGACGCGCAGGTAGCCGATCACCAGCCATAGCAGGTACAGGCCCAGCAGCCCGATGAAGGCGTACGGAGCCAGCGTGGCAGCCAGCCCGCCCAGGTCGTTGGCGGCGTACTCGATGAGCTGGCGAATGAGCTCCATGGCGCCGCGATTCTAGCATCGGTTCCCGCGCGCCTCGGGCTTCGGGGCTGCGCTACACTCGGACAAATCGTCGCCCTGCGAGGACCATGCCCCGCCCCCGACTCGACCCCCGTACACCGCTCACGGAGCTCCATGTCCACCTCGGAGCTGCGGTCACTCCGGCCGTCATGTGGGGGATCGCGCATGCGCAGGGAATTCGCCTGCCGACCAAGGACTACTGGGCGTTCCGTGACCTGATCACGGTCGGGCGGCGACGACGCTCGTTCGACTCCTATCTCGAGCTCTTCTACTGGACCGAGCTGATCCAATCGAGCCCGACCGCGGTCGAGCGCAGCGTGTACGAGGTGATCGGCGGGGCCTACCGCAAGAGCAACATCACGCGCATCGAGCTGCGCTTCAACCCGATGAAGCGCAATCGAGGCGGCGAGCAGGACCTGGACCACATCATCGCCGCCGCGGTGCGCGGCATGGACCGTGCCGTGCTCGAGTACCCGCAGGTGCGGGCCGGGCTCATCTTCTGCCTCGATCGGGGCTTCAGCCGCGACCTGAACGAGATCATCGCCGCCAAGGCGATCAGCTGGCACAGCCGCGGGGTGGTGGCGGTCGACATCGCCGGGCCGGTGGAGCCGTCCTTCCGCTTCGCCGACTACCGCGACCTCTTCGTGGAATGCCGTCGCGCCGGGCTCGGGGTGACCGTGCACGCCGGCGAGACCGGCGGCCCCGAGGAGGTGCGCGAGGCGATCGACGCGCTGGAGCCGACCCGCATCGGGCATGGCGTCAAGAGCGCATACGATCCGCGGGTGATGGCCATGCTGCGCGAGCGAGGGATCGTGCTCGAGGTGTGCCCCACCTCGAACCTGACGACCCGGGTGGTGCGCAACGTGGCCGAGCTGCGCTTCATCGTCCGTTCGCTGGTCGACAACGCGGTGCCGTTCACGCTGTCGAGCGACGGCCCCGAGATGCTCCGTTCGCACCTGCGCGACGAGTTCGCGCTGCTGCTGCGGAACGAGATCATCTCGCTCGAGGAGGTTGGTCGAGCCATCGAGACCGCGCACACGGCCAGCTTCCTGGACGGCGTCCCGCCTTCCGGCGAGGCTCCCGCGGGCATGCCTCGGGGCGTCGATGATCACGCACCGATCGCCCTCGAAATCGAGGTCTAGGCTGATAGACTGCCGGCCGTGTCCTCGATCTGGCGGCCGGTCCGGGAGCGCAACCCAGCCCGCAGCCTGATGGTTGTCGTCGCCCATCCGGGTGACGAGGCGTTCGGGTTCGGCGGCGCGATCGCCCAGGCGGCGGCCTCGGGAGCCTACACCGTGGTGGTCTGCGCGACCCGTGGCGCCTTCGATCGGCGCATGCTCGACCGGGCCCCGGCGCCGGGGGGACGCAACCGCTCCTATCAGAAGCCGCTCATCTGGCGGAACCTCGACACCGTCCGCGAGGACGAGATGCGCCGATCGGTCGGCCTGCTCGGCGTCCGGGTGCTCCGCATGCTGGACTACGCCGAGGAGGGGCTGTCGGGCGTGAACTTCGACGAGCTGGTCGGGCGCATCGTGCAGCCGATCCGCATGCATCGGCCCGAAGTGATCCTCTCCTTCGGACCGGAGGGAGTCACCGGCGACCCTGACCACGTGGTCGTCGGGCGTGCGACGGCGGCCGCCTTCGAG
>JALYNS010000292.1 GCA_030773035.1 Chloroflexota bacterium | reverse complement strand
CGGGAGAACCCCGCGGCGGTGATCGGGATCGGCGCCGTGGCGGCATTCCTGGTGGCGGGTGGACCCCGCCGGCTGGCTCACATCCTGCGCCGGACAGTGGCGCCGCATGCCGCCGAGGAGGCATACGACGCGCTCCCCGAGAGCATGCAGGCCTGGGTCAGCGCGCTCGCCGGCGAGGCGGGCACGAAGTCGAGCAAGGTGCGCGACGAGCTGGTCGAGGAGCTGCGGCGCTGGCGACGCGACCCGATCAAGGATCGCAAGGCGCGCAAGGAGCTGGCTCGTCAGATGGTCGAGGGTCCGCCCGGCCCGCAGCGCACCGCCTGGAACGCCGCGGAGACGGCCCTGACCCTGATCGCCGCAGCTCTTGCCCGCAAGGCCGTGGCACGATTCCTGACCGATGAGCCGCGGCGGCCGGGTACGGGCGCGGGCACGCCCGCTGACGGGGGCACAGCGTCTCCAGGCTCGAGCGAAGGCGACATCGCGGGCCCGAGCTCGACCACGCGGTACGCCGGCTGGTCGGGACGGGCCAGGCCTACCTCCGAGTGACCTAGCTGCAGGCGTAGTCGCCGGACAGCGGCTCGCCATCCCAGGTGGCGGTGAAGGTGCCGGACTTCAGGTCGGGCGCGACAATCATCTGCGTGTCGGTCGCGTCCACGAACGAGCCGATCTGCGGATCGTTGACTCGGATCCGAACCTTCTCGTCGCCGAATGTGCCACCACCTGGCGGCAGGGGAGGGCCGCTCATTCCGCCGGCGGCCGGCCCGAGGGTGATGAGGACGTCGAGGGCGATGCCATTCACGCGATGCTCGATGTAGAGCGCGCTCTCGTTGGCGCCGATATCGCATCGGCCAGGACCCTCGATCGTGCCGCGGGCGTAGGTCAAGAACAGATCCACGGTCAGGGACTGAGGCGGGACGGCGGTCGGCGCCGGGGTGGCGGTCGGCGCCGGGGTGGCGGTCGGCTCGGCCGTCGCGCTGGGAATCGGCTCGGCGCTGGAGCTCGGCGTCAGGCTGGGCGAGTCGCTCGCCGATGGCGACGGCGACGCGGCGGAGCTGCAGCCGGCGAAGGCGAGCACGCTGACAATGGCGAGGGAGCGGATGAGACGGGGCACGGGGGCCCTCCTGAACGGGACTCCACGGTACCGCCTGCCTGACGCGGGCGCAAACGTCACTTGCTAGACTCGCCACACGCATCCGCCGACCCACCGGCCGCGGGCGAGTGGCGGAACGGCAGACGCGCCGGCTTTAGGAGCCGGTGTCGCAAGACGTGCGAGTTCGAATCTCGCCTCGCCCACCACGCCAGCAGCAGGAGCAGCCTTGGTCACCGTCTCCACTCGCGCCGAGCCCGGCTCCAGGATGGTGCTGGAGATCGAGGTCTCGTCGACCGAGGTCGACCGTCATTTCGCGACCGCCTATCGGCACCTGGCCGAGCGGACCAGGGTCCCCGGCTTCCGCCCCGGCAAGGCGCCGCGCCATGTGATCGATCGGTTCGTGGGACGTGCCTCGGTCATCGCCGAGGCGGTCGACCACCTCGTCAACGAGAGCTACGACTCCGCGCTCGACCAGTCGGCCATCATCCCGCTCGACCAGCCCGAGCTCGACCTCGACAGCAACGCGGTGGTGGAGGGGGCGGCGGTCCGTTTCACCGCGACCGTGGCGGTCCGGCCCGAGGTGACCCTGGGCGCCTACACCGACTATCCGTTCAGCCTGGAGCCGGTCGAGGTGACCGATGAGCAGGTCGAGGCCGTGGTCACCGACCTGCGCGAGCAGCAGGCGACGCTGCGTCCGGTCGACGGCCGCGGCGCGGCCAAGGGGGACATCGCCGCGGTCAAGTTCATCGGCACCATCGACGGGGAGCTCTTCGACGGTGGCTCGGCCGATCGTCTGCCGCTGGTGATCGGCGAGGACCGGATGATCCCCGGCTGGGAGGAGCAGCTGGTCGGCATGACGATCGACCAGACGAAGGGCTTCGACCTGACCTTCCCCGATGACTATCGGGTCGAGACCCTGCGTGGCAAGCGCCCCCACTTCGAGGTGACCCTGCTCGACGTGCGCGAGCGGATCCTGCCCGAGGTCGACGCGGAGTTCGCCAAGAGCGTGGCCGAGGTGGAGACGGTCGACGAGCTGCGAGCCGAGGTGCGCGACGCCCTTGCGCGACGCGGCGCCGATGAGGCGCGTCACCACTTTGCCGATCGGATCATCGACTTCGCGACCGCCAACGCCGGCGTCGACCTCCCCGAGGTGATGATCGCCAACGAGATCGAGATCATGCGCGACGAGCTGCGCAACCGGCTGGCCGCCCAGCAGATCGGGATGGACAAGTACCTGGAGATGGCCCGCCAATCGCCCGAAGAGCTGGCGACCGAGCTGCGCGAGCCGGCGAGCCGCCGGGTGAAGTCGCTCCTGGTCCTGTCCGCAATCGCCGAGAAGGAGGGGATCGATGCCGCTCCCGAGCAGATCGACGCCGAGGTCACCGACCAGCTGGCACGCTATCCCGACGAGCCGCGCCTGCGCGAGTACCTGACCTCGCGCCGTGGCCGCGCATACCTGCGCATGACGCTGCGCAACCGTACACTGGTCGACACGCTGATCGACCGGGCCCTGCCGGCCACCCCCACCGACGACACCACGGAGTAGACGCATGCTGGTCCCGATGGTCATCGAGTCGAGCGCTCGCGGCGAGCGAGCCTTCGACATCTATTCGCGGCTGCTCAAGGAGCGAATCATCTTCCTGGGCGAGCCGATCGAGGACCACATCGCCAACCTGGTCATCGCTCAGCTCCTCTTCCTCGAGAGCGAGGACCCGACCAAGGACATCAGCCTGTACATCAACTCGCCCGGCGGCGTGGTGACCAGCGGCCTGGCGATCTACGACACGATGCAGTACCTCAAGGCGCCGGTGAGCACCATCTGCATCGGGCAGGCGGCGAGCATGGCCTCGGTCCTGCTGGCGGCAGGGGCGAAGGGCAAGCGCTTCGCGCTGCCGAACACGCGGATCATGATCCACCAGGGCTCCGCCGGGTTCCGCGGCAATACGCCCGACGTCGAGATCCAGATGCGCGAGGTGATGCACCTCACCGATCGCCTGACCCGAATCCTGGCGGGCCACACCGGCCAGTCCCCGGAGAAGGTCAAGGCTGACTCGGACCGGGACTTCTATATGAGCGCGGACGAGGCGAAGGCATACGGACTCATCGACGAGGTCTTCATCGGGTCCGGGGAGTCGCTCATCAGCCTGGCCCAGGCCGCGGGCGGCACGATGCCGACCGCCAAGGAAGCGGCCGCCGCCGACGCAGCGGCCAAGGCCGAGGCGAAGAAGAAGTAGTTGAGGCCGGCCCACAGCCGGCCTCGCGCGGCTGCGCGACGCGCTTCGGCCAGCCGCGGTCCGTCCTTGAACCAGTCCCCGCCATTGACGGCTCAGTCAACGTCGGCACCTGTCACGTGACGGGGACTTTTTCGAACGCGGAACCGAAGGACGGTGACGGCGCCCGACCGCGTGCTACTGAGCGGCTCCAGGTCAATCCTTCCGACGCCGGGGGCCGAGAAGCGAACGCCGTCACCAAGCAGCACAGGCAGGACATATACCAGGATCTCGTCGACGAGCCCCTGCCGCAGGCACTGACCGGCCACGTCAGCACCTAGGATCTCCAGGTTCTTGCCGCCCGCGGCGCTGCGGGCGGTGGCGACGGCTTTCCCGATGTCACCGACGAGGAACGTGACCTCCGGGTCCGGTGGATCCGGCGGCTCGTGAGTCAGGACGAACACGGGTCCGGAGAAAGGATAGGTTTGGCCACTCGAAGCAGACCCCCCCTCCCTGGCGGCCTCCATCCTCCTGCCTACCTCGTACGTGCGCCTGCCGACGAGCATGGCGCCGGAGGCCGCCGCGATCTCCGGGAACTCGTCCGGGGCCACGAAGTCGAAGATCCAGTCCATCGCGTCGCCGGGACCGGCGATGAGGCCGTCAAGCGACATCGACCTGTTCACGACTACCTTGCCAGCTGCCATTACGCGATCCTACCGTCGCGCTCCAGGTTGAGCAGCCAGCGCTTGATCCATAGTTCGCCGCCCCAGCCGCGGATCGAGCCGTCGGCGTGGATGACCCGATGGCAGGGCACCACCGGGAAGAGCGGACAGCGGGACATCGAGCCGCCTGCCGCTCGAGCCGCTCCCGGGTGGCCGGCCATCGCCGCCAGCTCTCCGTACGAGACCGTCTCGCCATACGGAATGTGCAGCGCGGCCTGCCAGACACCAGCGTCGAACGAGCCGGCATCGCGCAGGTCAAGCTGCATCGAGAAGGTCCGCCGCCGCCCCGCGAAGTACGCCTCCAGCTCGGCTATCGCGGGCGCCACGGCTGGCGGATCGAGCGTTGCGTTGCCGTCCTCCGGGAGGTCGCCGCGCGAGATGGAGACGAGCCCGTGGGTCGAGACGGCGACCCACAGCCGGCCGATCGGGGTCTCCATCGGCCCATGGGCGATGACAGGACGCACCGGATCATGCTAGCCGGGACCATCGGTCTATAGGCGGCAACCCCCCAAACGCGTGCTATCCTCGGCCGATGACCGGCAAGACGAAGGTCCCGTATCGCTGCTCCTTCTGCGGGAAGAGCCAGGAGCAGGTCCGCAAGCTGATCGCGGGCCAGGGCGTCTACATCTGCGACGAGTGCATCAACCTGTGCCAGGAGATCATCGAGGAGGAGATGCTGGAGGCGCCGCGCGCCAAGACCACACCCCCAGCCCTCCCGTCGCCGCGCCGGATCAAGGAGAAGCTCGACAGCTACGTCATCAGCCAGGACCAGGCCAAGAAGGTCCTCTCGGTGGCGGTCTACAACCACTACAAGCGGGTGAACGCCGGCCAGGCGGTCGACGACGTCGAGCTGGGCAAGAGCAACGTCCTGCTGGTCGGCCCCACGGGCAGCGGCAAGACCCTCCTGGCCCAGACCCTCGCCAAGGTGCTCGACGTGCCGTTCTGCATCGCCGACGCCACCAGCCTGACCGAGGCCGGCTATGTCGGCGAGGACGTCGAGAACATCCTGCTGCGCCTCATCCAGGTGGCTGACTTCGACGTGCAGCGCGCCCAGCGCGGGATCATCTATATCGACGAGATCGACAAGATCGCGCGCAAGACCGACAACCCATCGATCACCCGGGACGTGTCGGGCGAGGGCGTGCAGCAGGCGCTCCTCAAGATCCTGGAGGGAACCATCGCCAACGTGCCGCCGCAGGGCGGGCGCAAGCATCCGCACCAGGACTTCATCCAGATCGACACGACCAACGTCCTCTTCATCTGCGGTGGGGCCTTCGAGGGGCTCGAGAAGATCGTCGAGGAGCGGGTCGGCAAGCGCGGGATCGGCTTCGGCTCGCAGGCTCAGAAGTCACGGGAAGAGCGAAGACGGCTGATGGACCAGCTGATGCCCGAGGACCTGCTCAAATACGGCCTGATCCCGGAGTTCGTCGGCCGCCTGCCGGTGGTGGTGGGGCTGGCTGCGCTGGTCAAGGACGACCTGATCAAGGTGCTCACCGAGCCCAAGAACGCCGTGACCCGCCAGTTCGCGAAGTTCCTGTCGCTCGACCGGGTCGAGCTGGTCTTCACCCCGGAGGCGCTCGAGGCCACCGCGCGACTGGCGCTCGACCGCAAGACCGGCGCGCGGGCACTGCGCACGATCGTCGAGGAGGCGCTGCTGGAGGTGATGTATGACATCCCCGAGCGGACCGATATCAAGAAGGTGGTGATCACTGCCGAGACGATCGAACGCGGCCAGCCACCGATCCTCCTGACCGAGACCGATGACACCGAGCCGCGCCGTCGGGGCGTCGCCAAGGAGCGCCCGATCGAGCGCGTGGAGGAGTCGGCCTAGCTCTTCTGCGGTCGACGCCCGGTACCAGTGGGGCGGTCGCGCGGTACTTTCGGTCGGGGCGTCGACGCAACATCCCCGCGCTAGCATGACCCTCCGGCCGATCCACGCCAATGCGAGTGCAAGGAACCACCAACGCGATGAGTTCGAATCCCGAGCAGACCTTCGACGAGGCTCCGAGCGACTTCCTGCGGAGCCTGGTGGATGCCATGCGCCGCGTGGTTGAAGCGACCCGCGACCGGACCCTGGCCGAAATGCGCGAGGCGGTCGAGACCGCGGCTGGTCAGCTGGACATGGCCCGCGCTGCTCGCGAGGCGGCCCTGCGTGAGCGTGCCGAGGCGGAGATCACCGGCGTCGGCTCCTGGGAGCGCGCCGAGATCGAGCGCATCCGCGCCGACGCCCTTCGCAAGGTGCAGGCCCGCGGCGGGCAGCTGGACCAGGAGCTCGCCGAACTCGCCGCCTCCAATACCGCCGACCATGCTGCCCTGGCCGCCCGAGCCGATGCCTACGAGCATGAAGTGTCCGCCTTCATCGAGGGGCTGGATGGGATTCAGGATCCTGCCGCCTTCGCCGCGGCCGCCCGGAACATGCCTTCACCCTGGGCCGCCAAGGCGCCTGCGGCCGCCGCACAACGGATGCCCGCTGCCACGGCTCCCGCCGCAACCGCTCATGCTGCCACGGCTCCCGCCGCCGCGGCTCCCGCCGACGTGCCGTCTGGCGAGCCGATGGTCGAGGCCGCCACCGAGACTCCGAAGGCAGATGCCCCAGCCGCCGAGGCGCCTGCCGCGGACGCACCGACCGTCGAAGCTTCAACACCAGAGCCCGCCGCTCCGGCCGCCGAGCCGGTCGCCACTGAGGCCGTGCCGGTCGCGTCAGGGCCCGAGCCGGGGGAGCATGCAGAGCCCCAGACGATGGCCGCCAAGCCGATCGCCGGTCCCGCGGACGTCGCAACCCCCGTTTCAACCTCCGCCGAGCGCAACGGAGTCGCGTCCGCGAGCGATTCCTCGGCGGCGGATGTGGTCCCGGCTGAGCCGGTTGCCCCCGAGGCGGTCGCCCCGGAGCCGGTCGCCGATCAGGCCACCTCGATCCAGGTCCACGGCCTTGGCAGCTTCGGCGCCATCACCTCGTTCAAGCAGTCGCTCGAACGGGTCGACGGGATCCGCAGCGTCACCCTCGGCCTGGGTCCGAGCGGCGAATTCGTGTATACCGCCACGCATGCGCCGGCCTTCGACCTGGGTAGCGCCATCCGCGCCATCGAGGGTGAGGGCGTAGAGATCGAGCGCGACAACGGGACCCTGCGCGTGAAGGTCGGCAAGGGAACCAAGGCCGGCTGACACGGCGCGGGGTGGTGCTAGACTCCCACCCACGGCGCTGACCGTGAGGAGTACCCCTCCACCGACCGCGAGAGACGGCGGGTCGCAGGCTGAGAGCCCGCCCCGGCACGAGAGGGAGAAGGTCGCACGCGAGCCGGCCGGGTCCGCCCGATACAGCGGAGCGAGGGCAGCATCGGTGCAGAGCCGATGACGCCGAACGAAGGTGGTACCACGACCCGTTCGTCCTTCGACGAGCGGGTCTTGTCTTGGGACGGAGGCAGGACCGATGGCGGATCGACCCGAGCTCCCGCCGCGCTACGTTGCGGCCGAGGTTGAGCCGGCGATCTACGAGCGCTGGCTGGCGAGTGGCGCCTTCACGCCGCCCCCCGAGCCGCGCCCCGGGGCCGAGCGCTTCGTGATCACCATGCCGCCGCCCAACGTGACCGGGTCGCTGCACGTCGGGCATGCGCTCTTCGTGACGCTCGAGGACCTGCTGACCCGCTACCACCGCATGCGCGGCGACGACACGCTCTGGCTGCCGGGCGTCGATCACGCCAGCATCGCGGCGCAATTTGTGCTCGACAAGGTCATCGCCGAGGAGGGGGAGACCCGGGCCTCGCTCGGCCGCGATCGGTACATCGAGCGCATGTGGCGGTTCATGGACGAGACGCGCGACGTCATCGGCCTCCAGATGCGTCGCCTGGGCGCCTCCGCCGACTGGACCCGCAATCGCTTCACCATGGACCCGATGAGCGCCCGCGCCGTGCGCACCGCCTTCAAGCGGCTGCATGACGGCGGCCTGGTCTATCGGGGCGAGGCGCTGGTCAACTGGTGCCCCCGCTGCCGGACCACGATCAGCGACCTGGAGAAGGTGCCGCGCGAGGAGACGGGCACGCTCTGGACGATCCGCTACCACCTGGCCCGAACCGATGGCACGCCGGATCCGGAGCGCTGGATCGCAGTCGCCACCACGCGCCCGGAGACGGTGCTCGGTGACGTGGCGGTGGCGGTCAACCCCGACGACGAGCGCTACCGCGAGCTCGTCGGCCAGGAGGCGATCCTGCCCTTCCTCGGCCGGCGCCTGCCGATCATCGCCGACGCGGTCGTCGAACGGGAATTCGGCACCGGAGCGGTGAAGATCACGCCCGCCCACGACCCCGACGACTACGAGCTGGCCAAGCGCCACGGGCTGCAGGCGATCAACGTCCTCGACGACGAGGCGCGCATCAACAGCGCCGGCGGCGACTTCTTCGGCCGCGATCGATACGAGGCGCGCGAGGCGATCCTGGATCGTCTTCGTGACATGGGCGACCTCGAGGCTGAGCGCCCGCACCCGATGGTGGTCGGCCACTGCGAGCGATTCGGGACGGTCGTCGAGCCGCGTCTCTCGGTGCAGTGGTTCATCCGGGGCAAGCCGCTGGCGGAGCGCGCGCTCGCATCGGTCCGGGAG
>JALYNS010000291.1 GCA_030773035.1 Chloroflexota bacterium | reverse complement strand
GTCCCCTGCTCGCCGGCGGCGCGCGGCGGGTAGAAGCCGAAATCGGCCTGCCAGGCCGGCTGGCGCGAGGCGAGCAGGAACCCGTCGTCATCGGTCAGGCGCACTTCGAGGTCCGGCGACGTCGAGCCGAGTGCGGCCGGCTCCACGCCGGAGAGGTGCAGCGCGGCCGCGAGGGTCGGGGCGTCGATCCGGTCACCGACGATGATGTCGCGCGACTCCGCCCGCCGATCGTCGACGAGCGGCAGCGCCGCGAGGCTGGCCGGCAGATCTGCCCCGAGGGCGACCTGGCCGATCAGCGTTCCGTCCGGCACGCCCAGCAGCCGCACCGCGCTCGTCTGCCACACGAAGGTCGGCACCTTTTCGACGATCGTGATGCGCACCGCATCGGGCAGCACCGCCTCGACCCGCGCTCCGGCCACGGCGGGCAGTCGCCGCAGCTGTGCCGCCAGGCCGGTCGCGTCGAGCAGCAGCAGGGGCATCCCATCGAGCGACGAGATGGCCCGTTCCAGGTCCCGGACCTCGGTGTAGTGCTCGCCGGCCCAGGCAACTCGCTCGACCCGAAGCCACGGTCCGTTGATGAGGGTGAGCAGGCCGCCGACCAGCCCCGCCGTCAGCAGCACGGCGGCGATCCGGCCGGGGGCCGGGAGGGCGCGTCTGACCCGTTGCCGCAGCCGCGGCGCCGGACGCCTGGCATGCGCCGACCCTCGCCGCCGGGACGTCGCGCCACGGCCACTCATCGGTCCGTATCGGCGCCGCCGTCGCCCGGTGTGCGCCCCTCCCTGGCCGCGTCCATGCCGAGCTCGATCAGCCGCGTGATGAGGTCGGGAAAGGCGAGTCCGGCCAGCTCCGCCTGCTTGGGGTACATGCTGGTGACGGTGAATCCGGGCAGGGTGTTCATCTCCGACAGGTAGACCGCACCCGGCGGCACCAGGAAGTCGACCCGCGCCAGCCCGGCACAATCGACCGCGCGGTAGGCGGCCAGTGCCAGCTCCCTGACGCGCGCCGCCAGCGCCGGGTCGACCTCTGCCC
The DNA here is from genome assembly GCA_030773035.1 of Chloroflexota bacterium. GTDB lineage: Bacteria > Chloroflexota > Limnocylindria > QHBO01 > QHBO01 > CF-167. The sequence goes on along the minus strand of JALYNS010000291.1, from coordinate 1,065 downwards.
GCGGCAGCACATCGGCAAGGCCGGGCACGTACTTGGCCTCGTAGTCGTAGAACTCGTGGTGGCTGACCACCTCCCCGGGCTCGAAGACGATCGGCTCGTCATTGCCGAGCACCCCGCACTCGAGCTCGCGAGCCCCCGGCAGGTACGCCTCCACGATGACCTTGGCGTCGTAGCGGAACGCCTCGTCGAGCGCTCCCGGGAGCTCGGCGGGGGCGTGCACCAGGGTCATCCCAACGCTGCTGCCGAGCCGTGCCGGCTTCACCAGCGACCGCTCGCCGATGCGATCCGCCACCTCGGCCAGGACCCGCTGCGGAGCATCGCGCCACGCGGCGCGCCGGAACCAGGCGTAGTCGACCACCGGCAGGCCGTGGCCACGCATCAGGTCCTTGAAGACCACCTTGTCCATGGCCACCGCGCTGGCCAGCACGCCGGCGCCGGTGTACGGCACCCCGGCCAGCTCCAGGAAGCCCTGCAGCGTGCCGTCCTCGCCGAAGGGGCCGTGCAGGACCAGGAAGGCGATATCGATCGCCTCAGCCAGCGAGCGGAGCACAGCGCGCGGGGCCAGATCGGCCTGATCGTCCCCGACCGGGACCGGCAGGTCGGCATGCTCGCGCAGACGGCTCGTCTGCTCGGCCGGCGTGGCTGTCCCGAGCAGCTCCGCCAGCGGTCGCTGGTCAAGGAGCGATGCGGGCCCGGCAGGCAGGTGCCAGCGCCCCTCGCGGTCGATGTAGACCAGGAACGGCTCGAACCGCTCGCGATCGATGGCGCGCAGCACCGAGTCGGCGGAACTGACACTGACCTCGTGCTCAGCCGACCGGCCGCCGGCGAAGATGCCGACCCGCAGGCGCCTCTTCATCGCCCACCACCCGGGGGATCCGCCGCCGGCCAGTCGCCGACGAACTCGATCTCATATTCCAGCTCGACGCCGAAGCGGGTCAGGACCTCGGCTCGCACCCGGTCGCCCAGCGCCCGGACGTCGGCGGCGCGGGCGCCGCGATCGGTGACGATGAAGTTGGCGTGCCGGGTGCTGACTGAGGCGCTGCCGATGCGCAGCCCCTTCAGCCC
>JALYNS010000290.1 GCA_030773035.1 Chloroflexota bacterium | reverse complement strand
CCTCCGACCAGGTCGGAGAGGGTCGGGTTCTGCAGCAGGTTCTCCAGCGTGTTGCCGTGCGCCGTGGCAATGCGCTGCACGCCGCGCTCGGCGATGGTGCGCGCGGCGGCGGCCTCCAGCTCGGTGCCGATCTCGTCGATGACGATCACCTCGGGCATGTGGTTTTCGACCGCCTCGATCATGACCGCGTGCTGCTCGGCGGGGATGCGCACCTGCATCCGCCGCGCGTCGCCGATGCCGGGGTGCGGGATGTCGCCGTCGCCGGCGATCTCGTTGCTCGTGTCGACCACGATCACCCGCTTGCCGAGGTCATCGGCCAGGACGCGGGCGACCTCGCGCAGCATCGTCGTCTTGCCGATCCCCGGGCGCCCCAGCAGCACCACGCTCTGCCCGCCCTCGACGATGTCGCGGATGATGTCGATGGTGCCGAAGACGGCCCTCCCGATGCGGCAGGTCAGGCCAACCACCTTGCCGGCCCGGTTGCGGATGGCGCTGATCCGATGCAGCGTGCGCTCGATGCCCGCCCGGTTGTCGCCGCCGAAGGCGCCGATGTGGTCGATGACGTGGGCGATATCGGCCTCGACGATCTCGCGGTCGAGGAGCGCCTCCTCGCCATGGGTGAAGCGCGCCTCCGGGCGCCGCCCAAGGTCCAGCACCACCTCGAGCAGGTCGGCCCGGTTGGCGAAGGTGCGGAGGCGCGCCACGATCTCCGGCGGCAGGGCCGCCAGCAGCGCGTCGAGGTCGTCGGTTGTCGCTTGTCGGGTCATGGGATCTCGCTGTCTGGGTTGGGTGGTCTAGACCGCCGGAACCATTGCCGGCTGACGAACCGTGGCCTGCACCTCGCGGACGAGCATGCTCACCTGGCCGACCGGCTCGAAGCCGGTGTCGCCGGCCGCCTGCCGCCCGGCCGACTCGTATGTTCGCACCGGAGCGAGGATCCCTGCTGCGAGCGCCTCGCCACCGAGTGCCGCCAGCACCGCCCGCAGGAAGTCGGCACCGTCCGCGCCGTCGCGTACCAGGAAGCGCAGGTAGTGCGGCCCGGCGCGGCACGCACCGTGCTGAGCGAAGCCGGCGACCCGCTGCCCCTCAGGGAGCAGCCAGCCCCGGACGTCGCTGAAATGCAGGAGCGGGTTCAGGCTGCTGCGCGGCACCACCGCCTCGTGCCCGACCGGCTCCCAGTCGGTCGCACCGTACCCCTCGATCCGCGCGATGGCCGGGGGCGTGGTGTGCGTCCACAGGTCGAACAGGTGCCAGGCGTCGGGCGCCGTCGCAGGCGCCATTGGCTCTCCGCCAGCAGCGGGCGCGCCCTCGAGGCCGCCGGGAGCGCGATACCAGATCTCCTCGTGGGCGTAGGGCATGAAGCTCAGCTGACCAAAGAGCTCCATGTTCTCCGGCACGTCGGCGCAGGCCGCGTGGTAGCGGGCCACGTTGTGCTGCGCACCCTCCTCGATCATCGACTTCAGGAGGGAGTAGCGCACCTCGGCCGCCATCGGCGAGTCCGCTGCGTCCAGCTGGGTGATGACCCAGTCGTCCCGGTGCGGCTCCTCGATGGCACGGCAGCTGCCGATCAGCCTGCCTTCCCACTCGGCGACAAGGTGAACCGATGGCGAGCGGAGCGGCAGCCACGAGGGCATCAGGGTGGCGAGGCTGATGCGCGGCGGTGCGGCCGAACGGGCCGGGACGCCGAGCGAGCGGCGGTAGCCCTCCGCCGCGTCGTGCACCTGGCGAGAGAGGTCGACCAGCGCCTGGCGGTCGGTGAGACGCGCCGGGCGGATCGTGCCGGCAGCGCTGGTCATGGCTCGATCAGCTCCAGCAGCAGCCGATGCAGGCGCCGATCGGGAGTCAGCTCGGGATGGAAGGCGGTGGCAAGCACGCGTCCCTGCCGCACCGCGATCGGCCGGCCATCGGGGTCACGAGCCAGCACCTCGACCTCGGCCCCCACCTCGCTGACGACGGGGGCGCGGATGAAGACCGCGTGCATCGGCGCCCCGCCCAGGGAGGGGATCTCCACATCGGCCTCGAATGAGTCGAGCTGGCGCCCATAGGCGTTGCGCTGCACGGTGATGTCGAGGAGGCCCAGGACCGGCTCATCACCATCCGCGATCCGGTTCGCGAGCAGGATCATGCCGGCGCAGGTGCCGTAGACCGGTGCGCCACCCTGCGACATTGCCACGATCGGATCGCGCAGGCCGTAGCGGTCGATCAGCTTGCGCATGGTGGTGGACTCGCCGCCCGGCAGGATCAGGGCGTCCAGCCCCACCAGGTCGCGTGGGAGGCGCACATCGACCGGCTCAGCGCCGACCTCGACGAGGGCGCGGGCATGCTCGCGAACATCGCCCTGCACCGCCAGGATGCCGATCCTCGGGTGGCGGGCAGCACCCCCCTGCGCTGTCGTTGGGGCAGGCGCGGTCTGCGCCATCGGTCCTGGCCCTCCGCTACCAGCCGCGGACGGCCAGGCGTTCCTCCGCCGGGATCTCGGAGAGCTCCAGCCCATGCATCGGCTCGCCCAGGCCCGCGCTCACCTCGGCCAGGATCTCGGCGTTGTCCCAGTGGGTGGTGGCCATCACGATCGCCCGCGCCACACGCTCCGGGTGCTCGCTCTTGAAGATGCCGCTCCCCACGAAGACCGACTGGGCGCCGAGCTGGCGCATCAGACTGGCGTCGGCAGGCGTGGCGACGCCACCCGCGGAGAAGTTGGGTACCGGCAGCTCGCCCATGGTGGCGGTTTGCCGCACCACGTCGAGCGGGGCTCGCAGCTCCTTGGCGGCGGCATAGAGCTCGTCCTCGCGCATGCCGGCCAGAGCGCGGATGCCGGAGGAGACCGCCCGCATGTGGCGCACCGCCTCGACGATGTTGCCGGTCCCCGCCTCGCCCTTGGTGCGGATCATGGCCGCCCCCTCACCGATCCGGCGCAGCGCCTCGCCCAGGTCCCGACAGCCGCACACGAACGGCACCCGGAACTCGTGCTTGTCGATGTGGTGCTCCTCGTCGGCCGGGGTGAGCACCTCCGACTCGTCGATGAAGTCGACCTCCAACTGCTGGAGGATCTGCGCTTCCGCGATGTGCCCGATGCGGCACTTGGCCATGACCGGGATGGTGACCGCGCCCTTGATCTCCTCGATCAGCTTCGGGTCGGACATGCGCGCCACGCCGCCGAACTTGCGGATGTCGGACGGAACGCGCTCGAGCGCCATCACCGCGACCGCCCCTGCCTCCTGGGCAATGCGGGCATGGTCGGCGGTGACGACGTCCATGATCACGCCGCCGGCGAGCATGCGGGCGAGCCCGACCTTGGTCGCCCATGTGCTGGTTTCGATGCTGGCCATGCAGCCTCTGTCATTGCGATTTCGTGCTCAGGACCGATGCCGGCGCTGCCGCGCGGCGCCCGGCCATGCATTGTACTCGGGGTCGTGGCGAGCTCCCATGGGCGGGGTCGGAAGCCGATTGCCCCGCGGTTGCTATCATCCGCGCCACGGAGGCCCCGCTTGCTCAACGCGCCGGTCCTGGTCCTCAATCAGAATTACGAACCGCTCAACGTCTGCGACATCAGGCGTGCCTTCAACCTGCTCGGCGCCGAGAAGGCGGAGCTGCTGGAGCGGAACCACCAGGTGATCCACACCCCGACCCTGGCGATCCCTGCTCCATCCGTCATCCGGCTGGTCTACCTGGTACGCCGACCGCGCCCCCGCGTCAAGCTGAGCCGGCGCGAGGTCTTCGCGCGGGATGCGCACACCTGCCAGTACTGCGGCACCGCCACCCGCGACCTGACGATCGACCA
>JALYNS010000289.1 GCA_030773035.1 Chloroflexota bacterium | reverse complement strand
GCCGAACGCATCGTGCGCGGCGACCCGGCATTCGCCCTCGACACCATGGCGCGCGAGGAGCTGGGATTCGACCCCAATCAGCTCGGCGGCTCGGCGTGGGTCGCGGCTGGCACGTCGCTGGTGCTGTTCGCACTCGGGGCGCTGCTTCCGGTGCTGCCCTTCCTGGTGGTCGATGGCAGCTCCGCTGTCCTGGCGGCGGCGGCGGTCAGCGGGATTGCCCTCTTCGGACTCGGCGCCGGGATCACGAACCTGACCGGGATGAACCCGATCCGGGCGGGGTTGCGGCAGCTTGCCTTCGGGGCGGCCGCGGCAGCCATCACCTATGGCATCGGGGCCGCGGTCGGGGGCATCGTTCGGTAAGCAACGTCGTTGGAGGCACGCCCAGCGATGACCCCCGACGAGCACTGGCTGGCCGTTGGTCGGCTGCACTGGCTCGGACCAGGGGAGAACCACGTCGGCGCGCACCCGGCCCATCCAAATCGGCTACTTCGGCGCGACCTGGATCGTCCCCAGGACCTCCTCGACCGCTGCCGCGAAGGCGTCGAACTCTGCGGGTGGCGCCTCGACGTACACGAGGAGCACGTGCTCATCGGTCGCCTCCAGGACGTAGATCCGCAGCCGAGCCTCAGCGCTCTCGGTGTTCCAGAACATCTGCGGGTGGGTCAGCGCGGTCATCGGGGAGATCGTGAGGGTTCCCCCCACCCTCCCAGGGGTGCCCGGGGTGTCCGGCCTGAGCGCCGCGACGGCGTCGACACGCTGACCTTCCAGGCCGCCGATGCTCACCGATTCCGCATCGGCGACGGTCAGGAACTCAACCTCGCGGAGGTCATGCAGGAAGGCGTTGCTCTCCTCGCGGGTGACACCGAACAGCGTCAGGTACCGGGTCGCGTGATTGATCTCGTTGGTCCCCTGGAGGAAGGTGAAGATGTGCTCGACCGGGTTCTGCATGCCGCGCCAGCCATTGCCAACCTCCACGGACACCCAGAACGGGACGAAGCCCGGGGAGGCGTAGCCGCCGGGATCGAGCTCCCGTCCGAGGCAGCAGTCGAGGGTGGGGAGCTGCGCGCCCTGGACCGGCGGCGTGGGGGACGGAGTTGGCTCGGCCGTCGCGCTGGGTGCTACGGAGCCGGTGGCGCTCGGCAAGGTGGTGGGGGACGGCGTCGGTGACGAGACCGCCGTGCAGCCGGCCAGGATCACGGCTGCGGCGAGCGCGGCCGACCTTGGGGGACCGTGGCGCATGGGTGCTCCTGGAGCGTGAATCGGGGCGGATGGTAGCACGGCGCCCTAGACTCCCAGGCGATGCCCGATATCGCGCCTGAGGACCACGCCTCGCTGGTCACAGCCTGGCGTGCCGCACGTGACGCGCGGCTGCGAGACCCCGATGGCTGGCTGACACTGGTCGGGCTCCACTGGCTCGAGGTGGGGGAGAACCACCTCGGGGCGCACCCCGCCAACCAGGTGGTGCTGCACGGACATGAGATCCCGCCTCGGGTCGGGTCGTTGTGGGTCGAGAACGGGCAGGCGCGGCTGGTGCCGCACGCCGGGGTCGAGGTGCTCCACGCGGGCAAGCCGATCGGGGAAATGTTGCTCGAGGACGACCACGACGGGCATCCCACCTTGCTCGAGCTGGGCAATCTGCGCTTCCACCTGATCCGCCGCGGCGATCGGCTGGCGTTGCGCGTGCGGGATGCCACGGCCCCCGAGCTCGGGCAGTTCCAGGGGATGGACAGCTTCCCGATCGACCCTGGCTGGCGGCTGGTCGCCCAACTGGAGCCGGCGCCCGCTGAGGCAACCGTCGAGATCGTGGACATCACCGGCTCGGTGAGCCGGGATCCGACCCCGGGAACGGTCGCATTCGACCGGGACGGGACTACTTGGCGGATCGAGGCCCTGCCTGGAGGCGAGGACGGCAGCCTGTGGCTCATCTTCGGCGACGCCACCAACGGGACCGATACCTACGCCGGCGGTCGATACCTCTACACCGAGCCCCCAGCGACCGACGGCAGCGTGGTGGTCGACTTCAACCTGGCCTACAACCCGCCGTGCGTCTTCTCCCCGTACGCCACCTGCCCGCTGCCACCGGCCCAGAACCGGCTGGCGCTGCGCATCGAGGCGGGGGAGCGGAGGTACGTCCCGCCCGAGTAGCGGGATGGGCGCCGCCGCGGCCACCCGGCTCTACCCCTCGGCGCGCAGCTCGTCCAGGTCGAGCCCCCGCTCAACCCGCCGCAATGCCTCGTCGCTGATCACCCCGCGATCCCGCAGGTCGATCACCGCCAGCCGCTGGGCGTCGATGACGGCGCGCCGGATGGCGGCATGCTCGATCGCCTCCTGGTCGAGAGGCACCTCACCCGACTCGTGGTCGTGCTCCAGGTGCTCCGTCGCGTGCTGGTAGCGCCCGCGCAGCTGATCGAGCAGCTCCCGATGCCCGGGCATCTCGGCGTCCAGCTCGTCGAGGCGGCCGAGGGCAGCCTCAAGGGCGGCCTCGCGAGCGTGCAGCTCCTCGTGATCGGCCGTGCCATCGTCGCCGACGCCCAGCCGCCGGATCAGCCACGGCAGCGTCAGCCCCTGCCCGACCAGCGTGGCCAGGATGACCGAGAAGGTGAGGAAGATGACGAGGTCGCGCTCGGGAAACGGCGCCCCGCCCGCGACCGTGAGTGGCAACGCCAGGGCTGCCGCCAGCGAGACCACTCCTCGCATCCCGGCCCAGCCCAGGATCAGGACCACGCCGGGCCGCGGCGCCGGGTCCCGCGTGCGAAGGCTGGGTGACAGCCAGCGAGGGATGTAGGTCGCCGGAAAGACCCACGCCAGCCGGACCAGGATGACGGTGACGCTGACCACCACCGCCCACGAGGCCAGCTCGCCAAACGTGCGCGTTGCAGCCAGCGAATCCAGGATGTTCGGCAGCTGGAGGCCGATCAGGATGAAGACCAGCCCGTTC
>JALYNS010000288.1 GCA_030773035.1 Chloroflexota bacterium | reverse complement strand
CAGGTCGGGCCACGCATGCGACCTGGGCCGGCGAGCATCATCGCGTGAAGGACGCTCGGAACCTGCCGAAGCCGATCCAGGAGACGGGCATGCCGATCATGGTCGGCGGCAACGGCCCGAAGGTGACCTGGCGCCTCGCCGCTCGTTTCGCCGATGAGCTGAACCTGGACTGGCTGACACCCGACGAGATCGCCGAGGCGAAGCCGGTGATCGCCTCGCGCTGCGAGGAGATCGGCCGCGACCCGGCTACGCTTCGGCTCTCGGTCAATATCTCGCGCTACGAGCTGAAGGACGCGGGCCCGATGCGGGTCGAGCTGCTGGCTGCCTACCGCGAGGTTGGCGTCGACCGCGTGATGGGCCTTCTCACGGATAGCGCTGTCAGCGACGAGCCGCTCGAGTCACTTGCTGTCGACGCGCGCGCCGCCGGCTGTCGGCTCGCGGCGGGCTGATCGGGGGGAGGCATCCGGCTCAGGTGGTGATCATCTCCCCGTCGGTCGCGGCTGAGGCGCGGATCACCTCGTCGATGACGGCAAGGTCGACGTCGGACACGCGTTTGAAGCGGATGCAGCCGCGGCCCAGATTCGCCTTGGGCAGCCGCGATGAAAATGGCTCGAGACCGATAGGCCCCGCGTAGAGCGAGATGTACTGCTTGTTCGATGCGAGCGCCAGGCACATCCAATCGCCAGATCGGCCTGACCGGCCGGACCGATACGAATAGCGACCGTAGCTCAGGAATCCACGGTCGACGTACCGGCGCAGTCCGGGTGCCACCGTTCGGATCCTGGCATCGAGCTCCTCGAGCTGTGGTCGGCGGACGTCGTCCAGCTGCGCCAACCACACGTCGGGGTCGGTCGGCCCCGTGGGTGTCTGCCCGTACATGCCCTGTTGTGTCCCCATCGTCGTAGATTACGCCGGTGACCTTCGATGTCGCCGCCGAGGCCTACGACCGCTTCATGGGCCGCTATTCGCGTCAGCTTGCCCCGCAGCTGGCGGACCTCGCCGGTGTGCGCAACGGTCAACGCGCGCTCGACGTTGGTTGCGGCCCCGGCGCACTCACGGCGGAGCTGGTCGCGCGGCTCGGGCCTGCAGCTGTCGCAGCGGTTGACCCCTCCGAGCCATTCGTTGCGGCGGCTCGCGCGCGCTACCCAGGTGTCAACGTGCTCCAGGCGTCTGCCGAGCAGCTGCCATTCCCGGATCTTGCCTTCGACACGGCCCTCGCACAGCTCGTCGTCCACTTCATGGCCGATCCGGTGGCTGGCCTCGTCGAGATGGCCCGCGTGACCCGGGATGGCGGCGTGGTTGCGGCCTGCGTCTGGGACCATGCCAGCGAGCAAGGTCCGCTCAGCCTCTTCTGGCGGGCGGCCCGTATGCTCAAACCCGGTGTCGCAGACGAATCGGACCTTGCCGGTGCGCGCGACGGCCACCTGGCCGAGCTATTCGCGACCGCCGGCCTGCGCGAGATCGAGTCGGCGGTGGTATCGGCAAGCGTCGAGCATGCGGGCTTCGACGCGTGGTGGGAACCATTCACCTACGGCGTCGGTCCGGCAGGCTCCTTCCTGGCGAGCCTCGCACCCGAGCGGGAGGCCGAGCTGCGCGAGACGTGCCGCTCGCTGGTCCCCATCGGGCCATTCGTGGTCTCGGCTCGTGCCTGGGCGGCGCGCGGGCTCGCGTGAGTTGACCCTCCCGCCCCGGTTCGCGACGCTGGTGTTGGTGACGCCCACCGGCGAGGTCGTACCGCCATCCTGGCTGCCCGCTAACTCCCTGCACTGACCTCGTCCGCCGGGCCGTTGTCGTCGACGACCCGTCCGTCCCGCAGCTCGATGACACGGTCCGCCAGGTCGATGAGCAACGGGTCGTGGGTCGCCACGATGGCGGTCACCCCCTGGCTGACCACCAGGCGCTGGAGCAGCACCAAGATGCCGCGCCCGGTCTGCGAGTCGAGCTGCCCGGTCGGCTCATCCGCCAGGAGCAGGTCGGGTCGGTTGCCAAGCGCTCGCGCAATCGCCACGCGCTGCTGCTCGCCGCCCGATAGCTCGTGCGGCCGGTGGTTGGCACGGCCACCCAGGCCAACCATCTCAAGCAGGTCGTGGACGCGCCGGTCCCGCTCCCGCGGCTCGGTCCTTACGAGTCGGAGCGGCACCTCGACGTTCTCCGCGGCCGAGAGGATGGGCATGAGGCCAAAGGCCTGGAAGATGAAGCCGACCTTTTGACGGCGGAACCCGATGAGTTCGGACTCCGGCAGTTCCGAGACCGGCATGCCGTCGACCGACACGCTGCCGCTGGTCGGCCGGTCCAGGGCGCCGACCAGGGAGAGCAAGGTCGTCTTGCCCGACCCCGACCGCCCGCGGAGCACGACGAGCTGGCCCCGGCCGACGCTGACGCTCACCTCGCGGACGGCGTGGACCACGCCCCCGGGCATTGCGTATTCGCGCGAGAGGTCCCGCGTCTGCACCATGGGTACGAGGCTAGGATCGTCCGGGAGGCGACGCTCGCGGGGTGCGTACTGGAGGTTGCGCATCAGGTGCTCCCGCCGCCGTCGCTGCCATCCGCTGAGCGGTCGCGATCCGGCCACACGCTGATGTGGTCCGCCTCGAGCGCCAACCGGACCCGCCGCTCGAGGCCCAGGGCCTCGACATGGGCGCGTGGCAGCTGGAGTCGCCCGACGCGATCGAGGACGGCGTACTCCTCGCTGATGACGTGGTGGTCGCCCTCCTCGGTGACGGCGCGCCGGCGAAGCGTCTCGCTGCTGGTCCGTCCGTCGCGAATGGCGATCGTGCGGCTCACCTGCTCGCTCACCAGCGGGTCGTGCGTCACGACCACGATCGTCACGCCGAGCTCCCGGTTCACGGTCCGCAGCAGGTCGAAGACCTCGCGGGCGGTGACCGTGTCGAGCTCGCCGGTCGGTTCGTCCGCGAAGAGCACCGACGGTTGGTTGGCGAGCGCCACGGCAATCGCCACGCGCTGCTGCTCGCCGCCGGAGAGGCGCTCCGGCCGATGATCGCCCCGCTCGGAGAGCCCCACCTGCGTCAGCAGGTCGGCGGCACGCTCCTCGCGATCCCGGTGTCCGACCCCTTTGAGCAGCATCGGGAGCTCCACGTTTTGGCTCGCGGTGAGGTACGGGAGCAGGTTGCGCGCCGTCTGCTGCCAGACGAAGCCGATCACCCGGCGCCGGTACGCCGTGCGCTCCCGGCGGCCCATCTCGCCGAGGACGTGGCCGGCCACCACGGCCCGTCCCGCCGACGGGACGTCGAGCCCGCCAAGGATGTTCATGAGGGTGCTCTTGCCGCTGCCGGACGCCCCGACCAGGGCGATGAACTCGCCTTGCTCCACGAGCAGGTCCAACCCCTGGAGGGCCACCACCTCGAGGTCCGCGACCTTGTAGATCTTCACCAGGTTGTCGCAGACGATCAGCGCGCCGTCTCCGTGCGGGCGGCGGGGCTGCGGCGCGAAGCGTGCGGTCTCCATGGAGAAGCCCCTCCCCGGCAGGTCGACGAGCTCGGTGATCTCTTCGGTCATGCGCTCTCCATGGATCAATCCTCGCCGATGCGCAGCACGTCCACCAACGCCGCTCGACGTGAAAGCCAGGTCCCGGCCATGACGGCCGCCACCACCACCCCGACCAGGGCGGCCGCCATGAGCGCCAGGGCCTGCCAGTCGACGAACAGCGGGACGCCGCCGCTGGATCCGACGAAGGTGGCAAGCCCCAGGCCCGGCTCGCACAGGATGGCCACGCCGATCCCGAGGGCCACCCCTGGCACGAGCGCGAGCAGCACGGGCGGCGCGTGCTCCATGACGGTGAGCGATAGCGCCTGGCGGCGCGTGACGCCCAGGGTGCGCAAGTAGGCAAGGTCCCGTGTCTGGCGCGCGGCGGTCAGGACCACGGAGCCGATGATGGTGAGGGCCATATAGACCGCTGCGATGACCAGGGCCAGGGCGTAGCCGGTGGCGACCATGGCCCCCAGCGGCGCATCGTGAAGCGTGGCGTAGGCGTCGTAGCGCGACACGATGCGTGCCGACTCCTGCTCCTCCGCGACGGTCGTCGCCAGCCGACCCGCAACGTCGCCAGGCGCCCGGAGCCACATCACCGATGACGCCAGCGGCTTCCCGAACGCTGCCTGGACCCAGCTGAAGGGCACGACCGCGAACGGCTGGCGCTCGCCGATCCCCGGGAAGTGGGCGCGTTGCTGCACGAGCCGGAAGGTCATCCATTGGCCGGCCACCGTGACGCGGAACGTGTCGCCCACCGCGAGGTGGCCGCTTCCCTGCGGCAACCCCAGGGAGAGGAGCGCCGGGATGGGGTTCGCGTCCGTGCCGAGGCCGGTGCCCGCCGGCTCGCCCAGGAACGCAATCGGCCAGCGCGGGTCGGCGGGCGAGCCGGCGGTGACGGTCGCGTAGGCACTGGGGTCGACCGCCTCGAGGTGGATCCGGGCACGCTGGTTCGGCACGCTGACGAAGGCGGCAGAGTCGTCGACGATGCCGCGCGCCACCGCCTCGACCCCGGGGACTGCGGCAGGATCCAGCGACGACACCAGCGCGCCGATCCCGATTCGCTCGACCCGGTAGTCGGCGCCCACGGCCTGGTACGAGGCGACCTCTTGGCCCCGGTTGACGCTCGATGCGATCACCGACGAGAAGGCCCCAAAGGCGGCGGTGAGCAGGAGCACGAGGAGCGGCAGGTTCGCGGCGGCCGGATGCCGTTCGATCGTCCGCAGGCCGAGCACCGGGACAACGTCGCGACGTTGCGCCGCGACCCAGCCGAAGGCGCGGATCGGCAGCGGGTAGAGGCGCAGCGCGACGATTCCCGCCGCCAGGCCACTCAGGACCGGCACGGAGGCGAGCAGCGGATCGAAGCGGGCCACGCTGCCGGCTTCGCCGACTGCGAGGCCGCGCTGCCGCAGGAGCAGGGTCGCCGCGACGGCGATGAACACGATCGTCCCCTCGATGACGAGGCGGCGCGGCGCCACCCGCAGCACCGGCTGGTCGTCCCGCTCGAGCTGCCCGAGCGGGCGCCTGGCTGTCGCCCAGCTGGCGCCGACCAGGAGCAGGATGGCCGCCCCGCCGGTCGCGAGCGCCAGGGTCGCCGAGAGCGGGCTGGCGCGCCCCGGGATGACGCTCACCGCGATCAGCAGCCCCAGCAGCGAGGCGCCGCCGGCGAGAAGGATCGCCTCCCACAGCTGCGTCCCCAGCACCAGCGCTCCGGATGCTCCGCGGCCGCGGGCCAGCGCCAGCGTGGCGCGCCGGCGCCTGACGAGGAGTGTGGCCACCATGGCCATGGCGCCGCCAGCGAGCCCGAAGGGGCCGATGGCGGCAATGGAGAGGACCGTCTCGGACAGGGCCCGCTCCGTCGCGTACCGGTCGAGGATTCCGGGCAGGCCGGTGAGCACCACGACGGTCCCGGTCGACGCGACCTGTGGAGACACCGTGATGAAGCCGAGGCGGCGCAGGTCGACCTGCAGCTGGGCCACCTGGTCAGCGTCGAGACGTTGTGGGTCGACCTGGAAACGCCACTCGTAGTGGAACGGCAGGCCGCCGCTCAACAGGCCGGGGTACATCTCGGCGGGGACGTAGGCGGTGACATAGGCGATCGGCCGTTCATCAATTCCCACCTGTCCCACCTGCGCTGCCTCCAGGAGGCCGGAGTCGCCGTCCCAATACTCCGCATCGGGGTCGAGCGGCTCGTAAAGTCCCACCACCGCGAACTCGGTGGGCGCGAGCTTGAAGGCGATGCCCCTCACCAGCGGATCACTACCGTCCAGGGTGACCGCGAGCCGATCGCCCAGCCGGATGCCGGTATCGGCGGCCGTGGCGGCCGAGAGCGCCACCTCGAGGATGACAGGCTCATCAGGCACCTCCGGGCCGGACCCCAGGGGAACCTGGTGCAGCGGCTGGCCATGGTCGACTGGCCAACGCCCCGAGACGAGCCGGGTTTCATCGGTCAGGCCGTCCTGGAAGCGCAGGGAGATGTGCGTCTGGTAGCTCGGCGGATCGGGGACGTAGAAGCGGACGGTGGTGACGCGTGCCAGGCGGTCAGAGATCAGGGCAGCGACCGATTCGGGGAAGTGCCCAGCGAGCTCCTCGCCGTAGGCGCGCACCGAAGCAACGCTCCCCATCGAGCCCGGCGCGAAGCTGGCGTCGAGGCTCAGCGCCAGGTTCCGCTGAGAAGGGGGAGCGACCCGCGCCGCCTCGCGCAGGGCGTCGTCGGAGACGCCGTTGAAGAGGCGCGGCGCGGCGGCGAAGACGGAGCTGGTCGCTGCCACCAGGACGAAGACGAGCAGGATAATCCCCCGCTCGTTGCGGAGCCGGCGCAGGAGCAGTCCCGCAGCCCACAGAGACCGCACCGCTCAGTCCTCTCCCATGCGGAGGATGCTGCCAACCCCCAGCCGCCGGAGCACGCCGCCGATCACGACCACCGCGACGCCGAGCGCCAGTCCACTCAACAGCTCGAGGAGGAGGATGCGGTCCCACGGGACGTGCACGATGACCGGCGGCACCGGCGCGCCCGCCCGCTGCGTCACGGTGACGAATGGCAGGACCATCCAGCCGATGAGGAGTCCCAGGCTCGTCCCCGCCAGCAGGCTGACGAGCACGAGGCTGCCGTTCTCGAGCCAGAGCGAGCCGGAGAGCTGCCGCCCCGAGAGACCAAGCGCACGCAGGAGCGCGAACTCCGTGCGTCGCTGGCGTGCGGAGACGGCGGCGCTCACGGTGAGGCCCACGACCGCGAAGAGCCCGGTGGCCACGAAGCCGAGCGTCAAGGCCCCGATGATGCCGAGTGCCACCGGGTCGGTGCTGAGGCTGCGCGTGCGCTCGACCACGGTCACGACCTCCGCGCTGTCGAATGGGCTGCTGCGCAGCGCGCTGCTCAGCGCTTCCGCGGCGCCGTCCGTGGCAGCCATCCACCACTCGTCCGCGACCCTCGCGCCGCTCGTCCCCTGCAGGCGCAGGAGGCCCAGCGTCGGCTCGTCGAGGATGAGCAGTGGGCGTTCCGGATCGGTGGTCGGGAAGGTCTCGACGACCCCGGCGATCGAGAGGAGCTGGACGCCGCCCTCCACGGTGGTCGAGATCGTGTCGCCCACGACGGATGCGGTGGAGGCGAGGAAGGCGCGGTTGGCGATGACCGGCACCGGACCGTTGGCCAGCGCAACAGCCGACGGCAGGAAGCTGAGGGTTGCGGATGGGATGCCGGTCCCGGTGGCGAAGATGGCGATCTGCGGGCCATTCCCCCCGATCTGCACCGCGGTGCCGCGCATCCCGGCGGGGGGCACGTCGGCGAGCACGTCGATCCCGAGCGCGATCTTCCCACTCCAGGCGTCGATGGAGGCCAGCGGCAGCTCGGCCCATGGCCCGGCGGGATCGACGCTGACGGAGACCTCGGCCACCCCCACGACACCGTCGGTGACCACCACCTCCCCGGGAAGCCACAGGCTGATGCCCAGCGCCGCGAGCTGTACCGGTCCGTCTTGCCCGGCGCCCGCCACGCTGCCCTGGAGCGGCAGAACGATGGCTGTCGTCGTCGGCCCCCCCATCG
Organism: Chloroflexota bacterium; assembly: GCA_030773035.1. GTDB lineage: Bacteria > Chloroflexota > Limnocylindria > QHBO01 > QHBO01 > CF-167. Next base: position 1,906 of record JALYNS010000288.1, on the reverse strand, counting down.
CCACGGTGCCGGACCTGACCTGGTACAGGAGCCCATCGGCATCGCGAAGGATCGCGCTGGCGGCCACGCGAACGCCGGCCTGCGCCCCGATCTCGACGCGCGGCACCATGCGCAGGTAGGCGGCGCCCTCCGGCAGCGTCACGAGGCGCGGCTCAGGGCGGCCCGCGCGCAGCGCCTGCATCATCGCGCTGAAGGGCTGGGTCGTGGCGTCAGCGCGGAGGAGCACGATGCCGGCGGCCGTATCGGCGTCGAGCGCGAGGAGGTCGGCCGAGCCGGCAGCGGCGAAGGACAGGCCGTCCGCGATGCGCTCCACTGCCGATGCCTGCTTGATGCCCGCCAGGCCGGCGTAGGCGCTGGGGAGGGCCCGCGCGGGCAGGCCGCCGAGCGACGTTCCGGGCCGCACCCGCACATCGGCTCCGGACTGGTACGCCGCCTGGTCGCGCTGCGAGGTCGACCAGGTCGCGGCGTAGGACAGGGCGAAGACGCCCATCGACACGGCGAGCATGAGGAGCAGGGCGGAGCGGGTATAGCGCAGTGGCCGGCGCGCCAGCTGCCGGGAGCCGAGCGACCCCACCAGGTCCCGTCCACGCGAGACGGCCGTCTCGACCCCGTGGGCGAGGAGGGGCAGGATCCGCAGCGCCAGGACGCCGCCGGCGACCAGACCGATGGCGGGCGCCGCCACGAGCAGGGGGTCGAGCCCGAGGCTGCCCTGGACCGTCGTGGTGAGCGGCGCTCCGTAGAGGCGCAGCTGCCAGAGCGCGATGCCGGTGACGGCCAGGAGCGCGATGTCGAGCCCCACCCGCTGCCCAAAGGGCCGCGTCTCCTGTCGGGACAGCTCGCCCTGCTCGGCCGCGAACTCTCGCGCGGCCCGCACCGCGGGCAGGACGAGCAGCGCCACGCACGTGACCCCGGCAGCGCCGGCGGCCAGGTAGCCATCGAACGTGACGCGTGGCGCGATCTGGAGGTGCACCTCGGCCAGCGGCCCCACGACGTTGAGGAGGCTGAGTGCGGCGACCGCCAGCCAGGGTGCCACCAGCACCGCGGGGATCGCGAGCAGGAGCCCCTCCGCCAGGGCAAGGAGGGCCACCTGCGGAGCCCCCGCCCCCCGGGAGCGCAGCAGGGAGGTATCGATCCGCCGATGGTCCACGAGCAGGGAGGCGGTGAGGATGATCGCGTACGCGGCGAGGATCGCGAGCTGCGCCACGAGCAGCAGCACGCCGGTGCGGCTCACGAGCAGCGAGCGCACCGCATCGCGAAGAATCGAGGGCAGCCCCGTCGCGACCTGGAAGTCCGGGCCTGTGGCCATCCGCAGTCGCGCGGGCAGGGCGTCAACCCGACTCCGCAGGTGCGGGGCGCCGTCCACCGTCAGTCGCTCGAAGTTCGGATAGGTGCGCCACCGCATGTGCACCGAGGCGACGCCGGCATGCTCGAGCAGGTCGCTGGGCGTCGTCAGGAACGGTCCAAAGGTTCGGTACTGCCCGTTGTCATGCATCCCGGCGATGAGCTGCTCGTCACCGTTCCAGTACGGGTCGGCAACGGCGTCGATGGCGAAGATGCCCGCCAGGCGCGTTGGAACCACCACGGTCTGGCCGGCCGGATGCGCGACGAGGGTGAGCACGTCCCCCACGGCCAGGCGCAGGTCCTCCGCGACCGCGTCCACGACCACAACCTGGATCGGCCCGGACGCACCGCCCTCCGCCGGCCAGGCACCGTCGACCAGCGTCGCGTGGCCGGGAAGCTCGTCAACGAAGCCGAGGACGGCCTGGTCGCCGTCCTCGCTCTCCGGCAGACCCTGGAACCCCAGGGTGGCGCTCCCCCGCCAGTCGCGCACGATGCTGCCGCCCAGGGGTCCGATGACTCGCTGCAGCTCAGCCTGCACATGGCCATCCATGACTGAGGCATCGGC
>JALYNS010000287.1 GCA_030773035.1 Chloroflexota bacterium | reverse complement strand
GTCCAGATGCGGGGGTGGTCGATCCCCTCCAGCTCGTCCCAGGCGCGCTGCACGTTGAACGGCATGGTGTGTTCGAAGATCGGGAAGCTGCCGTAGCGTGGCGCGAGTACGGCATGGGTGGACCGATACGCCTGGGCCGGGGTGCCACCGGCATCCTTGACCGCCCGTGTGCCGTCCAGCACGGCCGAGAGGAAGGCGCGCGTGTCGCCGATCGCCTGGCCGACCGCTGCTCCCCGAACGACCGGCCCGCGTCCGCCGACCAGCTGCTCCGCGCCGAGGGCGGCCACGGCGTCGAGGGTGGCGCCCCGCCAATCGGCGATGTGGGCGTCGCCCATGTACGGGGCAGCCTGCGCCTCGACGAGGTCCCCGCCGAAGCAGATGGCCTCGTCCGGCAGCCAGACCACGATGTCGCCGGCGGTGTGCCCGCGCCCCAGGTAGCGCAGCTCGACGATGCGGTCGCCCAGGTCGATCTGCATGGTGTCGGTGAAGGTGTGGGTCGGGTGCGTCAGGCCCGGGATCGTCTCGGCGCCGGCAAAGAGGCGCGGCATGCGCCCGGCCTCGCTCGCCCAGTCGGCCTCTCCCCGCTCGTCGATCCAGGCGGCCGTGTTGGCGTGGGCCACGATGCGGCGAGCGCTGAACGCCGCGGCGCCGAGCACTCGCACGGCGTGGTAGTGGGTCAGCACCAGGTCGCCGAAGGGGAGATCGGTGAAGGTGCGGATCACGTCGATCCAGCGCTGGGCCATGAACGGCGTGGCGCGCGCCTCGATGGCGAGCACCGCATCGGCGCCGACGATGCAGCCGACGTTCGGGTCGCCCTGCGCGGTGTAGGCGTAGACCCCCCGGGCCAGCTCCTCGAGCGTGGCCGTCTTCTCGGACAGGTCGGCCGAGGAGGCGAATGGCTTCCGGCTCACGCCGCGGATGATAGGCCGATGCGCCGATCAGGCCGGAGGGAGGACCACAACGCGCGCCTCGATCATGCCGGGCACCGCGCGCAGCCAGTCGAGGAGGTCGCCCGGAACCTGCTCGTCGACGCTCACGAACATGAGCGCCTCGCCTGCCGCGGAGAGGCGCGAGAGCTCGAGCGAGGAGATATTGACGCCGGCATCGGCCACCGCGGTGCCCACCGCACCCACGATCCCCGGCTGGTCGTGGTGCCGCGTCACCAGGATGGTGCCCGCCAGTTCGGCGTCGATGAGGAAGTCATCGAGGCCGGCCAGTCGCGGATGCCCATGGGCGCTCGAGCCGGCGAGCCTCACACGACCCTCCCCCGCCCCGAGCTCCAGGCTGACGAGCGAGGTCCATGGCTCCGAGGCATCGGTTCGCGACTCGTGGACGACCAGCCCCCGCTCGCGGGCGACGAGGTCGGCGTTGACGGCGTTGACACGCTGGTCGGCCACCCCTTCCAGCAGCCCGGCCAGCACTGCGGTGCGGATCGGAGCGCCATCCCAGGCGGCAATCTCGCCCGCGTACGTGAGCGACACGGTATCGGTCGGTTCGATCACGAGCTGCGTGCCGAGGATCGCCAGCCGCCTGGCAAGCTCCACGTACGGGCTCAGCTGAGGTGCCACCTGCACGGCAATCGAGGGGGCGTTGATCGCGTACGGCGGCGTCACACCGGAGAGGGCCAGCAACAGCTGCTCGGCGACCTCCACCCCGACGCGGTCCTGCGCCTCCGCCGTCGAGGCTCCGAGGTGCGGGGTGAGGATCGTGTTGGGAGCATCGCGCAGCGGATTGTCGGCGGCCATCGGCTCGGCCGAGAAGACGTCGATGGCGGCCCCGGCCAGGTGCCCGCTCTGCAGCGCCGCGGCGAGCGCCGCCTCATCCACCAGGCCGCCACGCGCAACATTCAGGAGCACGGCTCCCGGTTTCATGGCCTCGATCTGTGCCTTTCCGACGATCCCGCGCGTCTGCGCCGTCAGGGGCACGTGAACCGTGATGACATCGGCGCGGTTGAGCAGCTCCGGCAACCCGACCAGCCTGGCCGAGTGCTCGGTGGCCTGCTCCGCGGTCATGATCGGGTCATGAGCCATCACCCGCATCTCGAAGGCAGCCGCGCGACGCGCGACGGCCTTCCCGATCTTCCCCAGGCCGATGATCCCCAGCGTGCGGTTGCGCAGCTCGGCCCCGACGTACTTCGCTCGCTCCCACTCCCCCCGGCGGACCGATGCGTCCGCGCTCGGGATCCTGCGCAGGAGCGCCAGCATCAGCGCCATGGTGTGCTCGGCGGCGGCGATGGTGTTCCCGGTCGGGGCATTGATCACCATCACGCCGGCGCGGGTGGCCGCTGCGATATCGATCCGGTCAGTGCCGACAGAGGCGACGCCGACCACGGCGAGGCGCGGTGCGGCGGCGGCGAGGAGCTCTTCGTCTACCCGCGTCTGCGAGCGCACCACGAGCGCGTCCCAGCCGCCCTCCTCGGCCAACGCGGCGAGGAGGTCTGGCCGTGACAGGTTCAGACGGACAGAGGTCTCGTGAGCAGCCGCCAGGAGATCGCGCCCGGGCTTGGCGATGGGCTCGACGACCAGGATTCGGGACATGCTCGGAGTTTAGGCGCCACTTGACGATGGTCGTGGCGCTCAAGCGGATGGCGCACGATCCCATCGGTCAGACGAGCCGTCGGACGGCCGGGAGCCTTCGCAGCACGAGCACGAGCAGCAGCGATACCCCGAACGTGACGAGCACGGCAGCCGGCACGGCGAGTGGCACCAGGAACGCCCTGGCGCTCAGGCCAACCCTCCCCAGCCCACCGAGCACGAGGGGATGGATGACGTAGATCCCGAGCGTGGAGGCAGCCACCGTCGAAAGCCAGCCGCGCGGCAGGCGCGCAGCCATCCGTTCGATTGCCGGAGCCGACCACACGAACAGGACGAAGACAGCAAGGCTCACGGGCACGGTGGTCACGGACAGGTACTCGTACAGGTACAGGCCCCGTCCCATGCCAAGGCGCTGGATCAGGAGCTCGGTCCCCAGGGCGGTCGCCAGGATGCCGACGACGGTGACCGCCGCCGCCGCAACGATCCGGGACCTGGTTGGCGCCAGACCGACGAGCCACGCGCCGGCCAGGAAATAGCCGATGTACGGAACGAACCGGGTCGTGGCATTGACCTGACCGATCCCACCCCAGGCGATGATGAGGTCGTCTGCGATGCCCAGGGCGAGGAACACCACGACCGCGATTCCGAGGTTCCTCCGGTCGGCGAGGCGCACGAGTGGCCGAAGAAACGGCGCGACCAGGTACAGCCCCGCGATGAGGTAGAGGAAGTAGAGGTGGGAGGAGGGGCGGCCAGCAAGGACGGAGTAGCCCGCGATATTCATCGTCGCCGGGTTGTTCACCGTAAGGTGGCCGATGACCAGGTAGATGGCCGTCCAGGCAACGAGCGGCGGGACGATTCGAGAGAGACGCCGCCGGTAGAACGAGAGCGGATCGTCCGCGAGGTCCGAGTGCAGCAGGAGCGCCCCGCTGATCATCACGAAGAGCGGGACGGCCCACCGTGCTGCCGAGTCCACAGCGTTTCCGAACCATGAGCTCTCCGGGAGCGCTCGGTTCGTCACAAGCGGCGAGACCACGTGGATCGCGATGACGGCGAGGATGGCCGCAACCCTCGCCGCGTCGATCCATGCCAGGGACCGCCGGATCGGGACCCCGGACCCAGGCTCCGCCACCTCGCTCGTCACTACCGGCCATTCTCCGCGACGACGCCACGCCGCGCGATCGGAATCAGCGGGCGTCGCCCATCGGGCCCGCGCACGGCTCGGGCGGGGGCCAGCCTAGAATCGCCTGACATGGCCGTCGAGCTCCCCACCATCAGCGTCGTGACCCCTTCGTTCAACCAGGCGCGATTCCTGGAGAGGACGATCCGATCCGTCCTCGAGCAGGGCTATCCGAGGCTCGAGTACATCGTCATGGACGGCGGCTCCAGCGACGGCAGCGTCGAGATCGTGGAGCGATACGCGGCGAGGCTCAGCTACTGGGCGAGTGGCCCGGACGGCGGCCAGACGGCGGCCATCAACAGCGGCTGGCGGAGGGCGAGCGGCGAGATCGTGGCGTGGCTCAACTCCGACGATTTCTACCTCCCGGGGACCCTGCTCGAAATCGGCCATGCGTTCGCAACCGATCGCGAGGCCAGCCTCATCTATGGGTTGACCCAGCGCGTCGACGCCGATGGGAATCCGATGGGAACGGTGGGGTCCGAGTTCCGCTGGCGCACCCTCCTCTATTCACACCAGGTCATTCCACAGCCGAGCGCCTTCTTCCGGCGATCCGCGGTCGATGCGGTGGGGCCGCTCGACGAGTCGCTGCACTACTCGATGGACTACGACTTCTTCCTGCGCCTGACGCGGCACGGACCGGCGCGCATGCTTTCTCTGCCCCTTGCCGGTGCCACGATTCACGAGGATGCCAAGACCACGCGCGATCGGGCTCGGGCCGCCGCCGAGACACATCGCGTCCGCAAGCGGTACGCACGCGGGTTGGGCGCAGTCATGGTGCGGATGCAGCCTTCGCTCTCCTGGGCCTTCCACCGCATGCCGGCGCCGGCGCGCGCCATGCTCAACCGACTCAGGCCGCGACGCGTCTACGAGGACGTGGTCGCCCCGGTACGCTCCACCGACTCACCGGCGCCGTGAGGGCCGGGTGCGCCATCGGCCTCGTTCAGATCGATGGGCGAGACCGCTGGATCGTGCCAGACCTCGTACGCCTCGCCCACGGCGGTCTCGAATTTGAGACCCATCAGCACGATCCCGGCGAACCCGGCTGACCTGGCTCGGTTGGCGATGCCCTTCGCGATGCGCCATGCCAGCTGCCGGAGCTGTGATTCGGGGGTTGACGCGAGACGGGCGCGAAGTTCATCGCCGATCTTGATCGTCCCGACGCTTTCGAGGCGCCGCACCCAGCCGGGTGAGAACGGTGGCGTGACCTCGAGATAGACGGGCGGGTCGCCGTCCTTGAGCTCCAGCCGCTCGGCGCACGGCTGCACCGAGACAGGGTCCATCACCGGACCGGTCGTGAAGAACTGGCCGCCCACCTCGATCCGCCGCTGGAA
>JALYNS010000286.1 GCA_030773035.1 Chloroflexota bacterium | reverse complement strand
CATCCAGCCCCTCGATGCTGAATCGTTTCTGCCCCAGGTAGGCCTTGTGCAGGAAGCGCTCCAGGGCCTCGACCACGGTCAGCCGCTCGAGCAGCGCGCGCTGGTCAGCGGTGGCCAACTTGACCCGATGCGCGCCCGACTCGATCACCTGCCGCAGCCAGACGCGCTCGTCGTGGCTGGCGATGTGCTCGACCTCGTAGGCGATCGAGCCGCAGTAGGTCTCGCGCAGCGCCGGGAGCGCCTCGGCCAGGGTCGCGCCGGCCACGTCGATGCGCAGCAGCTCGGCCGGGACCCGTGCCATCGTCTCCGGAGTGAGACCAAGTGGCCCGGGATCCAATGCCGGATCGCCGACCGGCTCACCGCCGAGCGGGTCGAGGCGGGCCGCGAGATGTCCGAAGGACCGATACGCCCGCACCAGCGCCACGGCTGCGGCGACGGCGTGGAGGTCTTCAGTGCTGGACGCGCCGGGACCCGAGGCGGGTGCAACCACCACGCCCGGCGTCAGGCCAATGGCCGAGAAGACGCCTTCGTAGAAATCGTCCTCGCCGCGCAGGAGCGCCTCGATGCGCCGCAGGAAGGCGCCCGACTCGGCACCCTGGATGACCCGATGGTCGTAGGTCGAGCTGAGCGTCATCGTGCGCTGCGCGCCCACGCTCCGGATCGCGCCGGTCGCCACGATCGCGCCCTGCCCGGGCATCAGGCGCGCGACCGAGGCGGTCGTCCCCAGCGTGCCCGGGTTGGTGAGGGTGATGGTGGCCCCGGCCATGTCGTCGGGGGAGAGCCGATTCGTCCGCGCAGCCTCGACCAGCTGTACGTATCGGGCGTGGTAGGCGGCGAAGTCCATCGTCTCAGCGGAGCGGATGACGGGCACGACCAGGAAGTGGCCGCCATCGGGCCGTTCGACGTCGACCGCCAGGCCCAGGTGCACGCCACCCGGATCGACCCGGTGCGCCATTTCATCGGCCTCCAGGAAGTAGGCGACCATCCCCGGTTGCTCCGCCGCCGCGCGGACGATGGCCCACCCGACCAGGTGCGTGAAGCTGACCTTGCGTGGTGCCGCGCCGGCGTTGAGCTCACGGCGTCGCGCCTCCAGGATGGCCACGTCCACGTCACGGAAGCTGGTAGCGGTCGGCACTGCCAGCGAGGCGGTCATGTTGCGCGCCAGCCGCGCGGCGGGACCCTTCAGCGGGGTGGCGCCCGGCGGCAGGGTTGTCGCGGCCGCGCCGCTGCCATCCTCGCCGCTCGGTGCTGGCGGCTTGCCAAGCGGAAGCGCGATGGCAGGCTCGAACAGGGCCCGCCATTCAGGGTCGACCGATGCCGGGTCCCGCAGGTAGAGCTCCTGCATCTCCGCGACGTAGCCCGCGTTCACACCGTCGAGGGCGCGCTGGATGCGCTTGGTTCCGGTCGTGTCGTCGCCTGTCATGGCGCGTCAAGGATACGGGGCGGCTAGTACTTCCCATCGGATCAGACTCGCCGTTGGTTCATATACCGATTGCGCCACCGGGCATCTAATGGTCGGGACGGACGCCGCGGGCGCGCTTTTCAGGATGGTCAATTGAAAACAGGAAATCTCGCCGCGCTCAAGCAGGCCGTCTCCGTCGAAGTGGTGCAACTCGGCCTGACCTCATGGCGGAGGATCGCCATGGTTGCCGCACTGCCGACCTATGGCACGCTCTTCCTAACCTGGTACTTCTTCGGCGAGGGAAGCCCCGAGCTGCACCGGTCCCTGGCCGCAGCGGCATTCGTCCCGATCCTCCTGTTCGCGATCGCAGCCACGTTCCGAGCTGCGCGGGTCGGGAGCAGCGCAGCCACCCGACGGGCATGGGCGGTCATCGGCCTTGGCTTCTCCGCGTATGCATTTGGCAACCTGGCCTGGTTCTGGATGGGGATCCAGGGGCAGGTAGTGCCGTTCCCTTCCATCGCCGACATCGGCTTCCTGGCCTTCTTCCCGCTGCTGCTGCTCGGCTTTGGACTGCTGCCGCGGGAGCGCTCCGGAGGCACGCTGCGCTCGGTGCTCGACATGGCCCTGGTCATGATCGGAGCAGGGGTGGCGGTCTGGTGGCTCGTCCTCGGACCGGTGGTCGCGGCCGCCGGAGGGCAGCCGGACAGCACGGTGCTGGTCGCCATCGCCTTCCCGATCGGCGACACCATGGTCCTCTTCGCCCTGCTGGTCGCGCTCCTGGGACGACTGACCGAGACGCCAAGGACGGTCCTCGTACTGCTGGGAGTCGGCCTGGGCCTCAACATCGTCGCCGACCTCACCTATGCCCGCCTGTCCCTGTCGGCCGACTACACCTCGGGGACATGGGCCGAAGTGGTCTACATCCTGGTCTGGATCGTGATGGGCACCGCGGCGGCCATCCAGGGCACCTCCTCGGTTCGGACCCCCACCCAGGGAAGGCCTGCCTCCCTGCAGCCCATCACCTTCCTGCCCTACCTGGGGATCGCGGCGGTCTATGTGCCTTTGGCCGTCTCCGCGTTCGTCGACCACCAGGGTGACCGCGTGCTGGTCATCGGCGCCATCGTGGCCACCTTCCTGGTGGTGGTTCGCCAGGTCCTCACGGCCCGGCAGAACGCATCGCTGCTGTCGCAACGGGCTTCCAATCGCGCGAACGCCCGCTTCCAGGCCCTGATCAGCAATGCCTCGGACGTGATCCTGGTGACCGATGCAGCAGGTCGCATCAGCTTCGCCACGCCATCGGCCGAACCGCTCTTCGAACGTGATGCGGCCGCACTGGAGGGTCTCTCCATCGCAGAGCTTGTTGACAAGGCCGATGCGCCGATGATGCGCGCACTGCTCGGGGCGGCCGCCCAGCGGCCCGGCATCTCTGCCCCGTCGGTCTTGAGGGTGGCGGGCACCGAGGAGCGGTGGGTCGAGATGCGGGTCTCCAACCTCCTCGAAGACTCCCTGGTCTCGGGATTGGTGGCCACCATTCACGACGTTACCGAGCGACGCGCCTTCGAGCAGCAGCTCGAGGCGCAGGCGCTTCATGATCCGCTCACCGGCCTCGCGAATCGCGTCCTCCTGGCCGACCGCGTCGGGCAGGCACTGGTGCGGTCGCGCCGCTCCCAGCGCCCGCCCGCGCTGCTCTGCCTGGACCTGGACGATTTCAAGCGCGTCAATGACACGCTGGGCCACGCGGCCGGCGACGAGCTGCTCGTGGAGGTGGCGCGGCGCATCCAGGCCACGATTCGCGGCGAGGACACCGCGGCCCGACTCGGCGGGGACGAGTTCTCCATCCTGATCGAGCAGACCGACACGATCGACGAGGTCGTGTCGCTCGCGGAGCGGCTCAGCGCGGCGTTCGTTCAGCCCTTCTCCGCCGCCAACACGAGCATCTCGGTCGGTTGCAGCATCGGCGTTCACCGGCCCGAACGGCCCGGCGTCGCCTCGGGCGACCTGCTCCGCAATGCCGACATCGCCATGTACGCGGCCAAGCGCACCGCCCGCGGCGGCCACGTCGTCTTCAAGGAGGCGATGTACGACGAGACGATCGAGCTTGTGCAGATCGAGGCGGACATCCGTGCAGCGCTGGATCAGGGGCAGTTCCGGCTCGTCTACCAGCCCATCGTGAAGCTGGCCGACGGCTCGATGACCGGGGCAGAGGCGCTTCTGCGATGGCACCACCCCGAGCGCGGCCTGGTGATGCCGGATGAGTTCATCCCCCTGGCGGAGCGATCCGGCGAGATCCGGCGCATCGGTCGCTGGGTGATGGAGGAGGCGTGTCGCACGGTGGGGGCCTGGAACGCGATCGGGGAGACCGTCCTCAACGCCAACGTGAATGTGTCGCTGGTCCAGCTCGAGCCGGCGTTCGTGGCCGAGGTTGCGCGGGTGCTGGCGGAGACCGGCTTCCCGGCCAACCTGCTGGTCATCGAGATCACGGAGAGCGTCTTCTCCGACGAACGCAGCGCCGTCGTCGGCATCCTGGGTGACCTCCGTCGACTGGGCGTTCGGATCTCGATCGACGACTTCGGTACCGGCTATTCATCGCTCAGCCGCCTGCGTGATCTGCCCGTTGACGAGCTCAAGATCGACCGGGCCTTCGTCACGGAGCTCGGGGGCCAGGTCGCTGGCAGCGTGGTCGCGACGATCGTGCAATTGGCGCGGGAGCTGTCCCTCGACACGGTCGCCGAAGGCGTCGAGAAGCCCCAGCAGCGAGATCGCCTGCGGCAGCTCGGGTGCGAGATGGGCCAGGGCTACCTGTTCAGCCGGCCAGTCGAGGCGGCCGCGATCGCCGCTCAGCTCACCGCCGAGCACGAAAGCCTGATGCAGGTGCCCGCGGCCTGATCGCTCGCCCGAAGTAGGCCGCCAGCTCATGCCAAGGCTCGGCGGTGACCGGCCGGACCTCCAGCATGCGCGGCCTCAGGTGTCCTCGCGTGTCTCCTCAGCGGCGGCCGTGTCACTCGAGGCAGCGACCTCCGGCTCGGGTGTCCACTCGCGCACCGCGTCGCGCCGGGTAGTCAGGCCACGCAGGAGCACGAGCACGCCGATCACGATGATCGCCACCGGCAGGGACCACTCGGGCAGCGGCAGCGGTCGCCCGCTGATCCCGATCACACCCTCGAAGAAGACAAGTCCGCCGGCGAAGATGCCGATCGCCGTGACGATCCCCCAGAAGCCGTCGCGCGCCATCTTCGCGTCGCGGCTCCGGGTCCCGTAGAGCAGCCGCCCGACGCCCGTGCCGCCCGGGCCCACCAGCGCCCAGGCATAGGCCCAGCTCTCCCAGTGGTCGGTCGCGTTCTGGTAGAGGAGCACCAGGCCGACCATGGTCACGATGCTGCCCCCGATCGTCAGCCCGGAGCCGCGCGCCTGGGTCAGGCCGAACGCAAGCATCGCGACGCCCGGAGCGATGACGTAGAACGGCCAGGTCGCCTCGCCGATGTCGATGTTCAGCTGCTGGCTGGCGAAGAAGACGAGCCCCAGCACGATCAGGATGCCGCCAAGCCAGGCCGCCCCGGGGCTCCCGGTGCGCGGCTGGGGCGGTTGGGTCGGTTCGCTCATGGAGCGATCCTACTCCGCGCCTGCCAGCACGGAGCGCAGTGTCGCGCCGTCGACGTTGCGTCCGGTGAGCACCACTGCCGCGCGCCGACCGGCGAGGCCACCAAGCCGCGCCCGCAGCGCGGCGATCCCCAGCGCACCACTCCCCTCGACCACCAGGTGGTGCACCTCCATCGCCCAGCGCATGGCATCGGCGATCTGCTCCTCGTCCACGAGCACCAACTCGTCGACGAGCTGCCGGCACATCTTCCAGGTGATGCTGTCGCGCTCGATGTTGCCGGCAACCCCGTCGGCCAGGGTCGGGGCGATCGGCATCGGCTTGGTGGAGTTCGACTCCAGGTAGGCGTACATCGGCGGTGAGGCAGAAGGCTGGACACCCACCAGGCGCAGGCCCGGCTTGAGCGCCTTGGCCCAGAGCCCGATGCCGGCGATCAGCCCACCGCCGCCGATTGGCACCACCATGGCGTCGCAGGCCGGCCAGTCGTCCAGGATCTCGGCGGCGATGGTGCCCTGCCCGGCGATCACGTCGGGGTCGTTGTAGGGCGGGATGTAGATGGCGAGCCCGGCGTCGTCGCGGCGACGGGCCTCGGCCTCGGCGTCATCGGTGTCGTTGCCGGTCAGCTCGACGGTGATGCGGCTCGTCTCGAGCGCCCGCAGCCGCTCCAGCTTCGCCGGTGATACCGAGCGGCCCACCAGCACGGTGAGACGCATCCCGTGGCGGATGGCTGCGGTCGCCACGGC
>JALYNS010000285.1 GCA_030773035.1 Chloroflexota bacterium | reverse complement strand
GGCCCAGCGCGCGCTCGAACGCGTCGTCGACCGTCACGATCCCCTGCATCCGACCCTCGGCATCGACCACCGGCAGGGCGAGCAGGTTGTAGCGCGCGATCGCGGCGCCCACCTGCTCCGCGTCGAGGTCGAGCGCCACGCTGATCGGGTCGGGGCGCATGAACTCGCTCACCGGCGTCTCCGGGCGAGCGACGATCAGGCTACGCAGCGTGATCGTGCCGACCAGCACCCCATCCGCATCGGCCACGTACAGGTAGTAGACGTGGTCCGCATCCGGATGGAGCTCGCGCAGGCGCTCGATCACCTGCTCGGCGCTGGTGTCAGGCGTAACGGTGATGAAATCGGTTGTCATCAGGCCGCCGGCGGTCTCCTCGCCGTAAGCCAGCAGCTCGCGCACGTCTGACGCCTCCTCGGGCTCCATCAGGCCGAGCAGCTGCTCCTGGCGCTCCTCGGACAGGTCCGCAACCAGGTCCGCGGCCTCGTCGGGCCCCATCTCCTCCAGGATGTCGGCCGCCTTCTCGGGCGCGAGCGCCTCCAGGATGTCGACCTGGTCTTCGGCAGCCAGCTCCTCGAGCACGTCGGCGGCCCGCTCGTCATCGAGCGCGGCCAGGATGCCGGTCCGGTCTCGTGGCGCCAGCTGCTCGACGATATGAGCCACGTCTGCGGGGTGCAGGGTCGCGAGCGCCTGGTGCGGAACGCGCAGCTTGAGGCTCGACACGCTCGACTCGACCGGGTCCACGTCCTCCCATTCGATGTACTTCTGCGCCTCCAGGCGCAGGGCGCGAGCGAGCCGCTCGCCGGGGCCGGAGAGGCCGAGCCGTCGGAGGATTCCGGCCAGCCCGACATCCACTGCCACGAGCCGCAGCCGCCCCTCGACCGGGGCCAGCTGGATGTCGTTGACGCGAACGATCTTGCGGTCCTCGACGTCAACGATCTGCTTGTCGAGCAGGTCGAGCCAGAGGCGGATCTCGTTCGGGCGCTGGCGGAAGGTGGCGATATCGATGCGGGTGGTCCCCAGCCGGGCCCCGCCCGCGTCGATCTCTTCAACGTCGGTCCACGGCAGGAAGATGTCGCGCCCGCCGGCGACGCGCACCACCAGCCCGGTGACCGGAGGGTACTGCTCGCCGAGGGCCACGATCAGGTCGCGGACCTTGCCGATGCTGTCTCCGTCACGGTCGCGGACCGGGCGGCCCACCAGGCGGCTGAGGAAGAGCATGGAACGACCACCTCGCTTTCGCGTCGGATGGGACGGGACGCGCGCGGGTGGTCGAGACGGGTCGCGAGGGGGCTCGGATGCGTCGAGCTCGACGCTAGGCGCTCACCCTCGCCCCGGCCATCGGCCTCGGGCGCGTGCAGATTCGACTACAGGGACCGGCATCCACGCTGGATCGAGCTCGCCTCGGTGCTGGTTACGCGGCGCGACGACCATCGGCTGACATCGAGCCGGGCTGATTCTAGACCGATGCAGGTGCGGGGGGAACCCCACCGACGGGGGTCGCGGGCGCCTCGTCGAGGTGCACCCGTGCCCGGGCCCGATGGCGCGCCACCTTGGCCTGGTTGCCGCAGGTGCGCATGTCGCACCATCGCCGCCGCCCGGTCGGAGATCGGTCGATGAACAGGTAGCGGCAGCCGGAGTTGGCGCACACCCGCAGGCGCGAGGGGGCATCGTCGGCCAGGAACTGGGCCAGCGAGCTGGCAATCGTGGCGCGCGCCTGGTCAAGCCGGTCGCCGACCTGCGCGAATGCGTAGCGCGTGCCGTCGGGATCGCGCTCGATCTGGTGGTAGTGAAGCCCGTGCCGAAGGATGTGATTCAGGTCGCGCAGCTGGGCAGTGGTGGGGTGTCCGCTCTCGCCGACCTCCTCCGCGATTTCGTGCAGCAGATCGCGAAGGTGCCGGAAGCGCTCGACGCGTCGTTGTGACTCCTCGCCGTCGCGGCGCAGGCGCGCCGCCTCGGCGGCAAGCCCTCGTCCGCTGAGCAGACGGCGCTCTCGCAGCCACGCGAGCAGGGCGGTCACATCGGGCACAGAGTCGACTGGCCGTCCATGCTCGTATTCGAGCGTATTCCCGAAGGAGATGAAGAGCTCCTCGGCCTGCTCAGGCTCGGCGACGGGGGGGTTGTTTCGTGCCATGTAACCATTATACAGCGCTTGACAAGTTACCTAGCTGGCGCTACAGTACGAGATGTAACCGTTCATACAGCCCTAATCAGTTACGGCGTGCTCAGTTACAGCGTGCAGCGACGGGAGGCAAGTCAATGGTAGCTCTGGTCGTGATCGTCGCGGTCATGGTCCTCTTCGACCTCGCCGCCCTTCGCTGGGGGGCCGACAGCCGCCCATCAATCGATGACCGTCCCACTCGCAGCATTTGATTCATACGAGCCGATTCATACGAGCCGTGAGCAACTCTCGCGGTGAGAGACCAGGAGGATTCCCATGAGCCGAGGAGCAACGTACGTCCAACTGCTCGGAGCCTTGAACCAGAACGAGATGCATGACGTGGCGCGCCACCGCGGCTACTCGACGGACGTGATCCGTCCCCGCGATCGGAGCCTCACCGCCAGGCTGCTGCGCGCGCTGCGCATCATCAGGGGCTAGCACCGCATCAGCGCACACGGCCCAACCCCTGCCCGGGGTTGGGCCGTTTTTCGTGCCCGTAGAATGGCCGGCATGCCGCGACCCCGCGCAATCTCGCGCTCGGACCCATCCCTGATCAGCAATGCGGACATGGCGCGCGTCTTCAACGAGATCGCGGACATGCTCGAGATCTCCGGCGAGCTGGTCTACAAGGCGGTCGCGTATCGTCGCGTGGCGGACGCGGTCGAGCGCTGGCCCGACGACGTCGCCCACCTGTTCGTGGCCGGCGAGGCCCCCAAGATCCCCGGCGCCGGTCCGGCTCTCAGCACCAAGCTGGCCGAGCTGGCGACCACGGGTCAGCTTGCCTACTACGACCGGATGCGCGCCCAGGTCCCGGCCGGGCTACTGGAGATCCTGAAGATCCCCGGCGTCGGGCCGCGAACGGTCAAGCAGCTGCATGAGGAGCTCGGTATCGAGTCGGCCGAGGCGCTGCGCGCCGCCGCCGAGGGAGGCACCCTTCGCGGCCTGAAGGGGCTCTCTGCCCGGACCGAGGAGAACATCCTGGCCGCCATGGCCCGGCAGGCGTCGCGAGGCACGCGCCTGCTGCTCCACGACGCGGATGCGCTGATGGCCGGCCTGGTCAATCGGCTGCGCGAGGTACGCGGCGTGCGTTCGATCGAGCCGGCCGGATCGCTGCGGCGGCGCAAGCCGACCATCGGCGACCTGGACCTGCTGGCGGCGACCGACGACCCGAGTGGTCTGATCGCCGCGCTCGATGGCCTGCTGGGGGTCGAATCGGTCCTGAGCGCCGGGACCGACAAGTCGAGCATCGTGCTGGCCGACGGGCCGCAGGTCGACCTGATGGTCTGCCCGCGCGCGGCCTGGGGCAGCCACCTGGTTCACTTCACCGGC
>JALYNS010000284.1 GCA_030773035.1 Chloroflexota bacterium | reverse complement strand
CGGTGACCTCCTGAGAACAACAAACCCCTTCGTCTCGAAAGGACGAGGGGGTCTTTCTCGTGGTGCCACCTTTGTTCCCCGGTGTTCTCACCCGGGCTCTTTCGATCACGGCCCGTTCACGTGCGGACGATGATCTCGGCTTCGCTAACGGTGCCTCTCCGCCGGTCGTTACTGGCGCCAGACCGATGTCCGTCGCGTTCTCGTCCGGAGCTCCCGGGTCCATTCCCCGATCGCGCAGCCGCCGGGGTTCCACTGCTCCCGGCTCCCTGTCGGCTCGCCTGACCAGGTACTCGTCCCGATCGTCGCCGTATTCACCTGTGGCCGCGCAGATTAGCGGCGGCCGGCACGGCTGTCAAGAATTCCGCCACCACAGGAAAGGGGGTACGGATGTGAATCCGTACCCCCGTCCCTGCCAGGGGGGCTGGTGCACTCAGCGCATCGGTCCTGGGGGCCCGTGGCGCTGAGGTTGGCGTTTGGCCCCCGGTTGCCCGGAGGCCAAACATGATGGGTTAGCTGCGCCCTCGCATCGCCCGCACGTTGGCGTAGGCCAGCGTGCCGAGCGAGGTGATCAGGACGAAGCTGAAGAGGATGGTCGGGAGCACGTCGCCCCCCGCCCCGTTCAGTGACGCGTCCGGCTGGGACTCGACAGGAGTGCCTGTCCCGGCCTTCACGCTCTGCTCGGGCGAGTCGACGACCTCGGGCTCGCTCTCCTCAGGCTCGCTCTCCTCGACCTCGGGCTCGCTCTCCTCGGGCGACTGCGAGACCTCGACCTCTTCGCGGTCGCAGTCACTGACCGAGGACTGAGTCGAGGCAGAGTCGGCGGTCACGCACGCCCTGTTCGCTGTCGTCTCCTCAAGCTCGGTCGAGCAGGAGTACGACCAGATCTCGTCAACGTCGAGGACGTTGTTGTCGTTGCCTGAGATGTCGTCGCCGCGAACCACGGGCTCGCACGCGACTTCGTCGCTACCGGCGATGAAGTCGACGACGTGGACGTTGCTCAACGCCGTCTCGCCGATGTTCTCGACCTCGTAGCTGTAGGTCACTTCGGTCCCCGGCTCCACCGTCCCGGTGGCGTCGTGGCTCTTCCGGATCTTGATGTCGGGCACCTCCGGCGGTGCCTCGTCCACGACGACGATGGCGTCGTCGCAGTCCTCGGCGCGGGCTCCGCTGGAGCCGACGTACTCGGCATCGACGCAACCCCAGTTCTGGGTGTTCTCGGTGATCTCCGCCTCGCAGGTGAAGACCCAGGTCTCGCCCTGCTCGAGGAGGTTGTCGTCGTCGCCGGGATTGTCGCTGCCTCGAACGAGGGGCGAGCATCCCAGGTCGCCGCCCGGCTGAGCGCCGAGGGTGTCCGTCAACTGCACGTCGGTGAATGGCGCGCTGCCCTGCTCACCGATGTGCGAGATCAGGTAGGTGTACTCGACGCTGCCACCACCGGCCTCGAGGGCCGTGGGGTCGGCGGTCTTGACGATATCCAGGTCCCCGCACAGCAGGCCGTTGACGATCTCGTCAAAGATGTTTCCCAGGTCGCTGGCCACGGCGACCGCGTAGAAGTTGGCGCTGGGTGAACCCGCCGGCTTGGCGAGGCTGTTCATCAGGACCGGATCGAGCGTGTACGGCGAGATCGGAACCCCGTCGTCAGACTCGCCGAGCATGATCGAGAAGGCCTGATCGGCACCCAACAGGTAGGCGTTGATCTCAGCGCCGCTCGGCCGGTTCGGATCCGATCCAGGATTCGAGGCGGACCACGGGCGCCCGTCTGACAGGAGGACGTACGCGTGGGTGACCGGGACGCCTTCGACGAAGGCTCGCCGGTTGGGACTGGTCAGCTCACCGAGTCCTGCGGCCATGCCCTGCTTGGTCGGGGTATAGCCATTCGCGGTCAGCCCGTCGATCGCGAGATCGAAGTCGGCCTCGCTGGACGAGCTCGCGAAATCAAGATCGATCGACGCACTGGTGTCGCCGAACGAGACGAGACCGACCTGGTGCAGGCCGGACCCGCCGACGCCGCCTGCGCCGTCGAGGGTGTCGACGAAGCTCTTCGCCGCCGCCTGCGCCTCTGAGAGGCGAGTCGTCGCGCCGGGCGAGTCGGTGCCCATGCTGCCGGAGCGGTCGATGATGAACTCGACGTCGAGCGGCTGGAGACACTCCGGCTCGGTGACGGCGAGGCTGGGCGATGAACGCATGCCCAGCATCATGGTGGCTACCAGGATTCCAATGGATACGAGGGCGAGGAGGCTGACTCCTCGGCGCTCGGCCGTAGTTGAACTGGTCACGCGATCAAGGCCTCCCTGGTGAGTCATTGCTGCCGAACTGAGAATCGGCGTGTGTTCTGACGTCCGAAAGGGTGGCCAATCCCGCCGACCGGACAAATCCCGACCGAGAACGTAGCACGGGGTACTACCGGCGCACAGTACCTTCGGCGGGTCTCCGTCGTGCGGAGCGGTGCAGGCTGGGAGGGTCCTGTGCAGTTGGGCCGCAGGATGCGGTGCGGCTCGGCAACGGGCGGGGCTACCCCGAAGGTACTCCGCGGGCCGTCAGGGGCTGGGCGACTCGGTGGGCGTGGCTCCCCTGGGGAGGGTCACGGGCAGGCTGACGATGAAGCAGGTGCGACCGGGCTCGGTCTCGATGTCGATCCGGCCGCCGTGCCGGACCACGACGTTGTGGCTGATATGGAGCCCCAGGCCGCTCCCCACCCCGGGCGGCTTGGTCGTGAAGAATGGCTCGAAGATCTTGGCCAGCACCCCCGGCGAGACGCCCGGTCCGGTGTCGCAGATGGTGACCGTCACCTCGCCGCCTGCTGCCTCGGCGCGGATCGAAATCGTCCCATGCCCATCCATGGCGTCGGCCGCGTTGTCGATCAGGTTGGTCCAGACCTGGTTCAGCTCCGAGCCCCACGCCTCGATCTCCGGCAGGTCGGGGTCGTAGTCACGGGTCACCGCGATCCCCGCCTTGAGCTTGTGGCGCAGGATGACGAGGGTGTCGTCAAGTCCCTTGCGCACGTCGATCCGCTGGACCGGTGCCTGGTCGAGGTAGGCATATGACTTCACGGCGCCGACCACGTCGCTGATCCGCTCCCCCGCCATGCGCACCTCGCCGAGGAGCGCCTCGACGGTGGCCGTGGCGGACAGCCAGGCCGCCGCCTCCCGAGCCGCGTCGGGATCCAGGCCCGCCAGGGCGGACCGAAGGTCGCTGCCGCTCCAGCCGGCGTGCACCAGGGCCGCCGCCATCTCCGAGTCGCCGACCTGCTCCCCGATCTCGTCCATCGCATCGGCCCGGGCAAGAGCGTCGAGGGAAGCGGATCCTGATGGTCGCAGCAGCGTGAGGGCATGCGGTGGATGCAGGCGATTGCGCGCCGCGATGGCCTGCTCGAGCGCGTCGACCGAGCGTCGGATGGCTGCCGCGGGGTTGTTCAGCTCGTGGGCCAGGCCGGCCGCGAGCGTGCCCAGCCCCGCCAGCTTCTCGCGCTGGCGCAGGGTCGCCTCCATGCCGCGCAGCCGGCCGATGACGGTCCGGATGATCCCCAGCGCGGCGTCCGGCCCTCCGGAGAGCAGGTCGCGCACGGCGGCGTACGGGATGCGCAGCACCTCGACAGGCGTGATGGCGCGCACCGATGCCATCCGCTTGCCTCGCTCGAGGGCGGCAAGCTCCCCCTGGATCGCGCCGGGGCCGACCCGCGCCAGCGGGATCTCGCTGGTCCCGGATCGCTTCGTCACCTCCAGCTCGCCGGAGACGATGACGAACAGATCGTCGGCCTGGTCGCCCTCGGCGATCAGGAAGTCGCCGGCCGCGAGCGACATCGGCTCGGCCTGCGCGGCCAGGCGCTGGAGCAGCTCGAGCGGGACCTCCGCGAAGATGGGGGTCGCCTGGAGGGCGTCGAGCGTCATCGGCCTACAGCCCGGACAGGTACTGGTGCACGAATTGGACGGCCATTGCGCCCTCTCCGACTGCGCTTGCAATGCGCTTGACGGACCGATGCCTCACGTCGCCGGCCACGAAGACACCGGGCAGGCTCGATTCCAGCAGGAACGGCTCCCGCGCCAGGCCCCAGCCCGCGGGGGGCTTCCCCCCATCCAGCAGGGCCGCGCCGGTCATGACGAAGCCACTTGGGTCGCGCACGACGGTCCCCTCTAGCCAGTCGGTTCTCGGCTGCTGGCCGATGAAGACGAAGACCGCCGCCATCGGGCGCTCCGCCTGGCCGGCCTGGCTCTCAACCGTGACCGAGGCGAGGTGTCCCTCCCCTCGGGCCGCCACCAGCGACGTTTCGTAGCAGACCTCGATGTTCGGGATGGCCGTCAGCTGCTCGATCAGGTACTGGCTCATCGCCGACAGGGTGCTGGTGCGGACCATCAGCACCACGCGTTGCGAGAAGCGGGACAGGTAGACGGCGGCCTGGCCGGCCGAGTTGCCTCCGCCGACGACCCCGACCTCCTGGTCGCGGTACAGCACCGCCTCGGTGGTCGCGGCGCCGTAGTAGATCCCCGAGCCAGCAAGCTCCGCGGCGCCGGGCACCTCCAGTTGCCGGTAGCTGACCCCGGTCGCCACCACCACGGTCTGGCACGAGACCTCTCCGGCGGCAGCCAGGGTGACCACTCGGTATGGGTCTTCGCGCCGGATCCCGGTCACCTCGTCGGGGGTGAGGATCTCTGCGCCCAGGCGTCGCGCCTGCGCCAGCCCGCGCCGCGCCAGGTCTCCGCCCGAGAGTCCCGCGGGGAAGCCGAGGTAGTTCTCGATGCGGCTGGTGGTGCCGGCCTGTCCACCGGGAGCCTCCTGCTCGACCAGGATCGTCTTGAGCCCCTCGCTGGCGCCGTACACCGCCGCGGCCAGGCCGGCCGGCCCGCCGCCCACGATCACCAGGTCGTAGAACGGGAGCGCCGCGCGAGTCTGGAGCCCCACCTTCTCGGCGATCTGGCGAGTCGCCGGATCACGCAGCATCGAGCCATCCGCGAAGAGGACGAGTGGGACGGCCGGGTCGAGCGGCTCGCCGAGGTCAAGCGATGCCGCCAGCCGGCGCCCCTCCGCATTGTCCGCGGGGTCGAGCCAGGCGTACGGGACCTGATTGCGAGTCAGGAAGTCACGGATCCGGTGGCCGCCAGGCGCCCAGCGTCCGGCCAGGAGCCGCACCCCCTCGAACGCCGGCCGGAAGGTCGCGCTCCAGTCGGAGAGGAGGTCGTCGAGGATCGGGTAGAGCTTCTCGTCGGGGGGATCCCATGGCTTCAGGATGTAGTGGTCGAGGCGAATGTCGTTGATCGCGCGGATCGCCACGTCGGTGTCGGCGTAGGCGGTGAGCAGGACGCGCCGCGCATCCGCCTGGAGCTCGACCGCCTGCGCCAGGAACTCGATGCCGGTCATCCCTGGCATGCGCTGGTCGATCATGAACAGAGCGACCGTGCTGCCACGCAGCGTGAGCTGGCGGACCGCCTCGAGCGCTTCGCCGCCGGAGCTGGCCGCGACGATCCGATACTGCTCGCCGTAGCGTGCGCGCAGGTCACGCTCGACCGCGCGAAGCACCGGGAGATCGTCGTCAACCGCCAGGATGACCGGCTTGGTGGGCATGGAGTGTCGAGTCTACGATGCCGGCCACGGACCTGAGGCGCCGGCAGCATCCGACGGCGTGCCACACGCTAGCATCGGCCCGTGACGAACCCGGACCGTGCCGACGTGCTGATCGTCGGCGGCGCGATCGTCGGCAGCGCCACGG
>JALYNS010000283.1 GCA_030773035.1 Chloroflexota bacterium | reverse complement strand
GGTGTGGGGTGGTGGGGCGTACTTCCCCGATTGGATCTCGACGACGCCGACGCTCCAGCTCCTGCGCCACTTCGGCCTCGAGCCGGCGAGCGATGAGGCACGACGCGCGCTCGCGCTCGTGCGCGCGAACGCCCGTTGGGAGTACGACAACCTGCCCTACTTCGATGGCGAGGTCGAGCCATGCATCAACGGCCAGGCGGTTGCGATCGGCGCGTACTTCGGCCAGGGAGTGCGGGTCATCGTGGATCGGCTCCTGACCGAGCAGATGGAGGACGGCGGCTGGAACTGCGAGCAGGAGAGGGGCTCGACACGCGGCTCCTTCGACACGACGCTCAATGTCCTCGAGGGCCTGCTCGAGTACGGGCGGTCGGCGGGGGCGAACGGCGACGTGTCAGCCGCTCGGCGGCGGGGCGAGGAGTACCTGCTCGAGCGACGCCTGCTTCGCCGTCTATCGGACGGCGAGATCCCGCAGAAGCGCTGGCTCTACGTGGGGTTCCCGAACGGCTGGTTCTACGACGTGGTGCGCGTGCTCGACTACTTCCGGAACGCCAGGAGCGAGCCCGACGAGCGGATGACCGAGGCGCTCGACATCGTCGAGTCGAAGCGCGACGCGGAGGGCCGCTGGCCGCTCGACCACGCGTACCACGACGCGCAGCTGGTTGACCTCGGCGAAGCCGAAGGACAGCCGAGCCGATGGATCACGCTCCGTGCCCTGCGGGTCCTTCGCTGGGCTGGGCGCACCAACCTTTGAGGGGTTCGCTCAGGGAGCGATCGAAACCCACGTCCCGGTCGCGGCGGACTCGATCGCCGCCTCGACGAACGCGAGGCTGCGAGCCCCCACTCTGAGATCCGGATAGGCGGGGTGGGCGTGCGGAGGATCGCCATTCGCCACGGCGGCGTAGAACGGTCGAATGAGGTCGCGCAGCGCCTCTCCCCAGCCCTCCGGATGGCCGGCCGGCAGCGAGGGAACGCCCGAGGCAGGCTGCTCGGACCCCGGGTCGCGGACGAGAAGCCGCGCCTCCTGCCGGTTGCGCACCCACAGGCGCTCAGGGGTCTCCTGGTCCCAGGCAAGCGACTGGGTGGAGCCGTCAACGTCCAGCGTGAAGTGGTTCTTGCGGCCTGTGCTCACCTGGCTGAGCGTGCAGGCGCCGCGGGCGCCGCCCACGAATCGGAACAGGATGGTGGCAGCGTCCTCGGTGTGGACCTCCACGGGCTCCGCCGGACCCGTCCCGCTCGAGAACGCCACGCCGCTTTCGAGCGGGCGCATCCGGGTGGGAATCAGGGTCGCGAAGTCGGCCATCAGCGCCTCCACCCGCAGTCCGGTGATGAACTCGACGGTGTCGAACCAGTGTGTCCCGATGTCCGCCACGGCACGAGACCGGCCGCTGATCTCCGGCTCGAGCCGCCAGTTGAAATCATCAGGTCCCGAAAGCCAGTCCTGGATGTACCCGCCGTGGATCAGCCGGATCTCCCCCACCTCGCCCGCGGCCACGAGGCTGCGGGCACGCTGCACCATCGGATAGCCGCGATAGGTCAGCGCCACCATCGCATGCCGTGCTGAACGCTCAGCCAGCTCGGCCAGGAGATCGGCGGAGGCCCAATCCAGCGCGATCGGCTTCTCGACGACCACGTGCTTGCCCGCCTGCAAGGCCGCTTCGGCAAGCGCGACATGCGTGTCGTTCGGCGTGCAGACATGCACGACGTCAACCTCAGGGTCGCCGATGACGGCAAGCGCGTCAGTTGACCATCGGGCCACCCCGAGGCGGTGAGCCCGGTCCGCCGTTCGATCTGGATCGGAACCGACGATCACGGTCACGTCCGCCAGGCCGGTCCGCCGGATCGCATCTACGTGGTGCGGCCCGACGAACCCCACGCCGATGACCGCACTGCGCAGGGGCGCGCGCTGCTCGGCTGGCATCCCGCCGTCAGCTCGCTGCGGGGGCCAGGACGCTGTATTCGCCGTTGTAGCGAACCTCGAGGAGGTTGTTGAACAGGTTCAGCATGTTGATGTAGCCGATCAGGAACGAGAGCTCGACCATCTCCGGATCGGTGAAGTGCTCACGCAGCTGCTCGACCAGCGGCGCCGGGATTGCATTCGAATCGGCCATGGCGGCGCGGGTGTACTCGACGGCGAGCCGCTCGCGGGGTGCCAGCAGCTCGGTCTGTTCGATCACTCCCAGCGGGTCATGCACGATGTCGGCGATGCCCACGAGGTCGACGTGCGAGCGGGTGCAGAACTGGCATTCGTTGGTCTTCGAGGCGGTGATGATGACCAACTCCTTGACGCGGCGCTCGAGGAGACCGCCGGGGTAGACGCAGTCACCGAAGCCGGCGAAGGCGCGCAGGATCTCCGGCCGCAGGCACATCGCCTGGACCATCTCGACCGGCGGTCGCCCCCGTTCCCAC
>JALYNS010000282.1 GCA_030773035.1 Chloroflexota bacterium | reverse complement strand
GGCCGGGGGATGATGGGCCTGGCGGTGCACACCGCCGTCCTGAAGGCCGGCGACACGGAGACCGGCGTGACCATCCACGACGTGACGCCCCTGCTCGACGAAGGCCCAGCGATCGAGCAGGTGCGCGTAGCGGTGCGTCCCGGGGAGAGCGCCGTCGAGCTTGGCGAGCGCGTTCTGGAGATTGAGCACAGGGTCCTGGTGGAGGTCCTCGCGCGCCTATCTGCTAGCATGACCGGCGCGTCGCCCGCGCCAATTCGTGCGCGGCGGTAGCTCAGAGAGGCGCTTTCATGCCAGACGGCCTGCCGGATCCGGGGAAGATCTGGAACGACTTCATCACCAACCCGCTGGTCCAGACGGCGGGCACGCTGATCGTCATCTACGTCGTCCTGCTCTGGCTGGGGACCGCCTACTGGGCCTTCCGCGACATGCAGGCGCGCTCCGAGAATCCGATCCTGCCGTACTTCGCGTCGGCGTTGATCATCTTCTTCACGCCGCTCCTCTTCCTGTTTGCGGTGGTCCTGTACCTCATCGTTCGCCCGCGGGAGTCGCTGGCGGAGGTCTACGAGCGCTCGCTGGCGGAGGAGTCGCTGCTGGCCGAGGTCGAGAAGAACGAGCTCTGCCCGGTCTGCCGCGACCGGGTGCACGCCGATTGGCTCGTCTGTCCCAACTGCCGCACGCGCCTGCACCGGGTATGCCCGTCCTGCAGCCGACTGGCCGACCCGGAGTGGTCCCTGTGCGCCTACTGCGGGCACGAGTTCCAGCGACCGGCCCCACGGCCGGTTGAGCGCGTGATGGAGCGCCCGGTGCCGGCGCGTTCCGCGGAACGGACCGCCGACCTGGGTGCAGAACCTGGACTCCGTCCCGCCTCCAACCCCTGACGAGGGACTGCCGGTGGACGAGCCCCGGCCGGAAGGTTCCTGGAACGCGGAGGTCCCGCCCGATCCAGATCACGACCTGCTGAGCCGGCATCGCGCGCTCCAGCTGGTCTCGGTCGCGCTGATCGCCATCGGTCTGCTGCTCCCCCTGGCCATCTTCAGCACCAACCCCAAGCTCCTGACTGAGGATCAGACGCCCGACAGCATGCAACGGCTGATCGGTCCGGTGCTGCTGGTGGCGCTGGGCGGCCTGGCGCTGCTCGTCGGCCTGGTGATGAACACGGTGCGGGCCCTGATCGTGCGGGCAGCACTCCCGCCCGAGCGCTACCGGGGACCAGCCGTCCTCGTCCTCCTGATGCTGGCGCTGATCCTCGGCACCGTCCTGTCACTGGGCGCCGGTGGCACGGCCATCGCGCTATTCGACGGCGTCGGAGAGCTGTCGGTGGGTGGCACGCTGCTCCTGCTGACGGCCACCCAGGTCGGCATGCTGGCGGTGACCGGCGGACTGGTGGTTGCACCCCACGCCCTGGCCGGGTTGCGATTGCTGCCGGCATCGGGGTTGGGGAGGAGCATGGTCATCGGCCTGGCCCTGGCGATCCCGGCCTGGATCGGGGCGACCATGCTCGCCTACATCGCGGCGACCGCCCTCGAGGCGATCGGGGTCCCCGAAGAGGTTGGGGTCGTGGAGCAGGTGCTCGGCCGAGGCGACGTGACGGTGCTCCTGATCGCGGTGGTCATCGTCGCGCCGGTCGCGGAGGAGCTCTTCTTCCGCGGCGTGGTCTACAACGCATGGGAACGCGAGCGCGGGCCGCGCGTGGCACTCCTCGGCTCCGCCGCTCTGTTCGCGGCCATCCATGCCAGCCTCTTTGCGCTGCTGCCGATCTTCGCGCTCGGCGTGGCCCTGGCCCTGGTCTACCGATCGACGCGCAGCCTGCCCGCAGTGATGACCATGCACGCCGGCTTCAACGCCATCTCGGTCGTCATCGCCCTGCTGGCGCGCCAGGGGATCCTTCCGCTCCCCACCTGAGCGATAAGCCGCCGGTAATGGCCCGATGAGGCGCCATCGCTAGCCTCGCGGCGTGGCTGCCCTCCTGCGTCCCGTTTCGCTTCCACGGCCGCGGCCTCAACCGCGCGCCGCGAGCGTATCCGCGATCGCGGCCCTGTCCCGGCTCGGTCCGGCTGCGCTGGGTGACGCAGAGCTGCTGACCCTGCTGCTCGGCAGCCGGGAGGGGGGCCGCTCCGCGCTCTCGCTGGTCGAGCCTGACGGGCTGGCCGGCCTGGCTCGTACCGATCTGGTCGACCTGCTGCCGCTCGGTCGGCGCCGGGCCGCGCGCCTGCTGGCCGCAGTCGAGATGGGCCGTCGCGTGGCGGCATCATGGCCGGCGGAAGGCTGGCGCGTCCGCACCCCGGCTGACCTCGCCGAGCGGCTGATGCCGGCGATGGCGCACCTCGAGCGCGAGGAGCTGCGGTCCGTGCTGCTCAACACCAAGAACGCCGTCATCGGGATGGTGACGGTCTACGCCGGCAACCTGGCCGGCTCACCGGTGCGGGTCGCGGAGGTCTTTCGCGACGCCGTCCGACGCCATGCCGCCGCGCTGGTGGTCGTGCATAACCACCCGTCGGGCGATCCGGCTCCCTCCCCCGAGGACCTGCGCATCACGCGCGAGCTGGCCGAGGCGGGGCGCCTGCTCGATATCGAGCTGATGGACCACCTGGTGATCGGCCACGGCAGGTGGGTCAGCCTCCGCGCGCTGGGTGCGGTGTAGGGCTCACCGAGCCTTGTGTTGGCGGGTGGGGCTGGACTCGAGTGGTACTATCGGTCCGCGTCGGAAGCCGCAGCGGGGGTTGCGTTCGGGCGAAACGGAAAATGAATAGGCGCGGTCGGAGGGGAGACGAACCCGAGTCGCTTGGCGAGCCGCGGGACGAAGATGAGAATTCGATCCTGGACGCGCAGCGCGCGCTCAACGCCGACCAGACCGCCTCCGACGCCGACCAGACCGCCTCCGACGCCGACCAGACCGGCTCCGATTCCGACCAGACCGGCTCGACAGCTGACCAACAGAACGCCAATCACGACCAGCTCGCATCCGACCGGGACCAGGCGGCCGCCGACCTCGATCACGCGGCTCATCCCGACCTGAGTGCAGCCGAAGAGCTCGCCTACGAGGCCGCTCGCGACGAGCGAGCGGCTGAGACGATCGGACGCCAGGGAACCCGGCGAAGGCGTGAGGCCGCGGCACACGAC
>JALYNS010000281.1 GCA_030773035.1 Chloroflexota bacterium | reverse complement strand
ATCCTGACCGACGTCGAGCGGGTCTGCGACCGGGTGGCGATCCTCGATCGCGGACGCCTGGTGACGACGGGGCCGATGGACGAGCTGCTCGAGCGATACGCACGCCCGGTCTACCGCCTCGAGCCCGAGATTGGGCAGGAGGCTGCGCTCGCGGGGCTGGCCGAGGCGTTGCGCAGCGCGCCATGGGTCGCCGGAGTCGAGGAGGCGCACGGCGTATTGCGGGTGGCGGTGCGCGACGAGGCCCACGCCGGACGCGCCCTGCTGGCGGCGGTCGCCGCGCACGGTGTTGCGCTGATCGCCTACGAGCGGCAGCGACCGACCCTGGAGGACGTCTTCCTGCAGCTGGTCGGGCGACAGGCGAATCACCCGGAGGCAGCCTCGTGATCGGCCTCGGCCCGCTGCTGCGCAAGGAGCTGCTGGAGGCGTGGCGCACCCGACGCATGCTGGTTGTGGCGGCTGTCTTCACTGCCTTCGGCATCGCCTCGCCGTTCCTGGCTCGCTATCTCCCCGAGCTGATCGAGGCGCTCGCCGGCGGCCAGTTCGAGATCGTGCTTCCGCCCCCGTCGGTCGGCGATGCCGCCGATCAGTTCCTCAAGAACGTGGGACAGGCCGGCATCCTGACCGCCGTGCTGCTGGCGATGGGCAGCGTCGCCGTCGAGAAGGAGCGCGGAACGGCGGCGCTGGTGCTCAGCAAGCCCGCCTCGCGGGGCGCCTACCTGCTGGCCAAGATGGTCGCCATCACGGTCACGCTCGGCGTGGGGCTTGCGCTGGCCTCGGCCGGCGGCTACGCCTACACCGCCCTCCTGTTCGAGGCGCTGCCGCCCATCGGCTGGGCGGCGATGACGGGGCTGTTGCTCCTGGAGCTGGTCGCATACGCGGCCCTGACATTCCTTGGGAGCGTGCTGGCGCGTTCCTCCGTCGCCGCCGCGGCGATCGGGGTCGGCGGGCTCCTGGTCGTGGCGCTCATCTCCGCCCTGCCAACCATCGGGGCATACACGCCGGGCGGCCTGTCCGGACCCGCCAGGGCGCTTGCGCTCGGGACCGATGCAGGCGGCGTGATCGGTCCGGTGCTGGTCAACCTGGGACTCGTGGCTGCACTGCTGCTGGTCGCGTGGCTGGCCTTCCGGCGTCAGGAGCTCTAGGCCGCCGCGTCGCCGATCACGTCGCGCCCGTGGAGCCGGATGGTGCGCAGGTACAGGTAGAGCGACGGGGCGAGGATCGCCGCCACGGTGAACATCGCCCACCGGGTCCCGCCCGCCACCGCAAGCCAGCCGAGGAGCGGGCCGCCCGCTATCTGTCCGAGCGCATCGGACTGGGCGTTCATCGACAGTACCGTGGCACGGACGTTGGACCTGAGGCCCAGGTTGACCCACGCGGCGGAGATCGGCAGCGCCATGCGCCGGATCACGCGCGCGACGAGGTAGGCGATGGCCGCCATCTCAAAGCTGACCGCCGCCCCGAAACCGATGACCGCTGCGATGACGACCACCTGCATCCAGAGCAGTGCCCGCGCGGTCGCGATGTGGCTGTCGGTATCGACGCGGCGCCGGGCCACCTCCACCGCTACCACGCTGGCGAGCAGCCCGACCAGGTTGATGATCCCGAACCAGGCGATGGTTGGCAGGCTTGGCACGCTGGGCAGTGCGAAGTTGGCCAGGATGTGCAGCTCGCGCAGCCGGTCGAAGGCTTCGCTGCCGGCCCCGGCGATGAACGTGATGGCCAGGATGGTGAGCAGCGCCGGCATCACCCGCACGGTCTGAACCCCCGCGCGCAGGGTGTCGACCATCGCTCTCCCGATCGACCGGTCACCGCGTGGAACCGGGGTCCAGTGCTTCTCGGGCATGACCACGACCAGCGCCATCGCCGTGACCAGGTAGCCGACGCCGCCGAGAAGGATCGGCGCTTGCAGGCCCCACACGGCCGCCAGCGGGACGGATGCCAGGATCCCAGCAGCCGCCGCTGCCCACCCAAGCTGAGCGGCTCGCATGTAGACCTGCCCGGTGTCGCGG
>JALYNS010000280.1 GCA_030773035.1 Chloroflexota bacterium | reverse complement strand
GCACCCTACTTTCAGGACCTGTACGACCACCTCGTGCGCGTCCTCGACCAGCTCGACCTGCAACGCGACCTGCTGGCATCGGCGCTCGAGGCAAACCTGTCGGTCACCAGCAACAACCTGAACGCGGTGATGAAGCGGCTCACCGCCTTCACCGTCATCATCATGGTGCCGACCCTCATTGCCGGCATCTACGGCATGAACTTCCGCTTCATGCCCGAGCTCGACTGGCCCCTCGGCTACGTTTTCGCCCTCGGGTTGATGGCCGTGGCCATGATCGGCGCCGCCGCCTTCTTCAGGCGCAACGACTGGTTCTGATGCCTCCCCGATGAGCGACATACCGGCCATCGAGGCGATCGACCTGGTGCGGACGTATCGGACTCACACCGGCGTCGTGCGCCGGCGCGCGATCTCCGTCGAGGCGGTACGCGGCATCAGCTTCGAGGTGCGTCCGGGGGAGCTCTTCGGCCTGCTGGGGCCGAACGGGGCCGGCAAGACCACCACCATCAAGATGCTCATCACCCTCCTCCTGCCGACATCCGGCGAGGCGCGGGTGATGGGCTACGACGTCGTCCGCGACACGACGGCGGTCCGCCAGCGGATCGGCTACGTGTTCGGCGGAGACCGCGGCCTCTATGACCGGGTCAGCGGGCTCGACAACCTGCGTTACTTCGCCGAGCTGTACGGCGTCGAACCCGGTGAGCAGAAACGGCGCATCGCAGCGCTCCTGGAGCTGGTTGAGCTGACGGGCCGGGAGAACGAGAAGGTCGAGGGGTACAGCCGCGGCATGCGGCAGCGCCTGCACATCGCGCGCGGGCTTCTGCACGACCCCGAGGTGATCTTCATGGACGAGCCATCCATCGGGCTCGATCCCGTCGGCGCCCGCGAGCTGCGCCAGACGGTCCGTTCGCTGGTCGACGCTGGCAAGACGGTCCTGCTCACCACCCACTACATGTTCGAGGCCGATGCCCTCTGCGACCGGATCGCGGTGATCAACACGGGCCGCATCGTCGCGCTCGGCACGGGCGCGGACCTCAAGGACGCCATCGCCGATCGAACGATCGTCGAGATCGAGACCTTCGGCGTGACCGACGAGGCGGTCGAGCGGCTGCGTCGCGACGAGGAGGTCAACGCGGTCAACATCGAGGAGCGCGACCAGAGCCAGATCCTGCTCGTCCAGAGCGACCGCGGCGCCCACATCACCCAGCGGCTCCTGTCGCACCTGGGGGAGACGCGGATCGGGAAGGTGGTGGCGCGCGAGCCGACCCTGGAAGATGCGTATGTCCACCTCATCGCCACCACCGGCGATGACGAGGCGCGAGCCGCGCGAGCGGCATCGGTCCAGTAGGAGCTCGCGAGATGAGCGGACGGCGGACAGTGCGACTGATCTGGTTCGTCACGTGGTTCAACGTGCGGATGCTGCTGGCCAGCGAGTTCTTCATCCTCCTCACCTTGATCTCGCCTCTGATCTTCGCAACGCTCGCCTTCTTCCTGTTCAAGTCAGGGGGCGGGATCGCTGGGCAGACGTTGCTCTACGTCGCGCTCGGCGCCGGGATGATGGGCGTCTGGAGCACCACCCTCTTCGGATGTGGTGGGGCGATCGCCTGGCAGCGGTGGGAGGGGACGCTGGAGCTGCTGGTCAACGCGCCTACCCGGTACGACTTCATCCTGGTCGGCCAGACCTTCGGGGCCGTGGTCTTCGGCTTCTACGGGATCCTCGCCACGCTGGCCTGGGGGGCCATCCTGTTCGGCATGCCGATCCAGGCGACCTATCCGCTGATCTTGCCGCTGTCGCTGCTGGCGGCGATCGTCTCGCTCGGATCGCTGGGGATGCTGATCGCCACCACCTTCGTCCTGTACCGGCACGCCAACGCGCTCGGCAACATGCTGGAGTACCCGATCTGGCTGATCGCCGGCCTGCTGGTTCCCGTCGCGACGCTCCCATTCTGGGTCCAACCCATCAGCTGGCTCCTGGCGCCGACCTGGGGCATGGAAGCCATCCGCGGCGCCGCGATCGGATCCGAACCGCCGGTCCTGGCCATCGTCATGTGCCTGGTGCTGGCGGTCGCCTACTACCTCGCGGCGCGCGTCGCGCTCGTCTTCGTGCTGGCCAAGGCGCGCCGCGACGCAACGCTCTCGCTGCAATGAGCGTGCTGGCGTCGCCGATCTCACAGGTCGCGCCCGGCACGCTCCGATCGGCGTGGCGCGTCTTCTGGGTTGGCGGGCGGATGAGCTACGGGATGCTCTTCAACTGGGCACGGCCGTCGATCTACATCCCAACACTCATTGTCGGGCCGACCTTCCAGCTCTTCTTCTTCGCTGCCCTGGGGTCGTACGCCACCGGTCGTTCGCCCGCGTACTTCGCGATCGGCAACGCGGTCCAGGCATCGGCGCTGGCCGGCGTCTTCGGGATGACCATGGCGATCGCCAACGAGCGCTGGTTCGGGACGCTGCCTGCCCTGCTCGCCACGCCGGCCAACCGACTGGCGCTCTTTGCCGGACGCTTCATGCCGTTCATCGCCAACGGCCTCCTCGTATCGCTCTACGCGTTTGCCATCGGCGTGATCTTCCTTGGCGTGCGGCTCGCGCCCGGATCGCTCGCGGTCGCGGGCCTGGCC
>JALYNS010000279.1 GCA_030773035.1 Chloroflexota bacterium | reverse complement strand
GTCCACGATCCGGCCGCCCGCTGCCAGTGCCGCGGCGAGCCTCGCTTCGGCGTGCTCTCGTGCGACAGAAACGTCGACGTGCATCGCGTGCCGCAACGGCTTGGCCGCGTCGAGCTCTTGCATCCAGATGGTCGTGCCATGACCAAGCGGGTCGACGGCATTGTCAGGGGACATCGGGGCGTAGCCGAGCACGGCACGCCAGAAGTCGAGATCCACCCCGTCGGCCTTCGCCGAGATCGCGAGCTGCACCTCCTGCACGGCAGCCCGGTCCGCGACGGCGCCGTGGAGCTCGGCCTCCGCCGACACGTCTCGCGCGAGTTCGATGTGACGGGGCTCGAGCATCCACAGGTCGCGGGTTAGTCGCACGGAGAGGCTGCTGTCCGCGATCGTGAGCACCGCACCTGAGCCCTCGAAGCCCGCGACCTCACCGATGGCCAGAGCCAGGCGAGCGGCATCGGCCAGGGATCCGGTGCGGAACACGGCCGTCGCTCCGCCGTGCAGGACCACCCAGTCGTCGAGGTCGTCGGCGGCGACGAACTCCCGCCAGCCCTGCTCGCTCATCGGCTAGTGCTTGAAGTGGCGGCGCCCGGTGAAGACCATCGCCATGTGATGCCGGTCGGCGACCTCGATCGCCATCTCGTCGCGGATGCTGCCGCCCGGCTGGATGATCGCCGTCACCCCAGCCTGGGCTGCGATCTGGATTCCATCGGGGAAGGGGAAGTAGGCGTCGCTGGCCATTACCGAGAGGGGAGCCCGCTCGCCGGCCTTCCGGAGGGCGACCTCGACTGACACCACGCGTGACGGCTGGCCGGCGCCCATCCCGATCAGCGCGTGGCGCTTCGCGAGGACGATCGCGTTGCTCTTCACGTGGCGTACTGCCCGCCAGGCAAAGAGCAGGTCGGTCAGCTCGTCGAGGGTCGGGCGCCGCTGGGTGACGACCTGGAGCTTGTTGCGGTCCTCCTCCAGGTTGTCGAACGTCTGCACCAGCAGCCCGCCGCCGATCCGCTTGAAGTCGAAGTTGCCGATCCCCAGCTCCGGGCCCTCGGCATCGGTCTGGGGCACCTCGATGATCTCGAAGCCCTTCTTGGTGCGCAGGATCTCCAGCGCCTCGGGGGTATAGCCGGGAGCCACGATCGCCTCGAAGAAGCCGGGGCGGATCGCCCGCGCGGTCGCGTCGTCGACCACCCGGTTGGCACCGATGATCCCGCCATAGGCCGACACGGAATCGCCCTCGAGGGCCAGCCGGAACGCCTCCGCCAGGTCGACCACCGATGCGAGGCCGCATGGGTTGCCGTGCTTGACGATGCAGATCGTGGGCGTCTTGAAATCCGAGGCGATCTGCCAGGCGGCGTCGAGGTCGAGCAGGTTGTTGAAGGAGAGGTCCTTGCCGGCGATTTGCCGCGCACGGCTGATCGAGGTGCGGCGCTGGGCCGGATCGGCGTAGAAGGCGCCCAGCTGGTGGGGGTTCTCGCCGTAGCGCAGGTCGGCCTTCTTCTCGACCACCAGCGTCAGCCGGCTGGGGAAGAGGGTGCCGGCCTGGCCGTTCAGGTACGACGCGATCTGCGCGTCGTATGCGGCGGTCAGCGCGAATGCCTCGGCGGCCAGCTTCTGGCGCGTCTCGGGGCTCACCATGCCGTGCGTCCGAATGTCGCGCAGGACCGATGCGTACTGCGTCGGGTCCGAGACAGCCGCTACGCCCGGGAAGTTCTTGGCCGCCGCCCGCAGCAATGAGACGCCGCCGACATCGATCTTTTCAAGGGCCTGGTCCAGGGTCGTGCCCGGCTGCGTCACCGTCTGCCCGAACGGGTAGAGGTTGACAACCACCATGTCGAGCTGCTCGATGCCGTGCTCGGCGAGCTGGGCGAGATGATCCGGCTGGTCGCGGCGCGCCAGCAGCCCGGCGAAGATCTTGGGATGCAGCGTCTTGACCCGGCCGCCGAGGATCTCGGGCGCATCGGTCAGGTCGGATACGGGCTTGACGGCGACGCCGGCCTCGGTCAGGTGCGCCCGGGTCCCGTCGGTGGCGTAGCACTCGACACCGGCCTCGGTCAGGCCCTTCGCCAGCTCGACGATCCCTTCGCGGTCCGAGACGGAGAGGATTGCGCGCAACGAGCGACCTCGAACTGGAGGTTGCGTGATGGTTGTTGGGACGTGCGAGGCGCCTGGGGCACGCGTCCGCCTCGGTCAGGCCAGTATAGCCGGGGCCCGTGCTAGACTCCGCGACCGATGGGCAGGCTGTTCGACCCGTTCACACCCCTGATCTTCGGCGATCTGTTCACGCTGACGTGGATCGCGGCCTTCGTGATCGTGCTGGGGGCGATCGTCGTCTACAACCTCGCGCAGCGCAGGTACGCCCGCTACCCGGCCATCCTCTCGCTGCACGAATGGGTCTTGTGGTCGATCCTCGTTCCCTGGGCCCTCGTCCCGCTCCTGGTCGTGATCCACGTGCCGCTGGCCCTGCTGCTGCTGATCGTGGTGCCTGGGATGGCGGTCGCCGCCTACGCGGCCTTCGTGAAGTTCCCGCCGATCATCGAAGCGGCCAACGTCGAGATCCGCCGTCGCCGCTTCGTGCCGCCGCCTCGTCGCGAGGTGCGTGAGCGCCGCAAGCCGACGCCTGCCGGCCGTCGGCCCCGGCACCGCTAGACGGGTCGCGCTCAGCTCAGCGGCCTGGCCGCTCGGATGATGGCCGAGTGCATCCCACTGGCGACCAGGTGGGTCGAGGTGACGGAGACATCGGTCAGGCCAACCTCACGCAGACCCGCCTCGAACTCGGAAAACGAGAGCGCCCCTGCGATGCAGCCCACGTAATTGCCCCGCTCGGCGCGCTGCTCGGGGGTCAATCCATCCTCGGCCACGATGTCGGTGATGCCGATCCGCCCGCCCGGTCGCAGCACGCGGGCGATCTCGCGGAAGACCGACGGCTTGTCGGCCGCCAGGTTCACGACGCAGTTGCTGATCACCACGTCGATGCTCTCGGCGGGCAAGGGAATTGCTTCGATCTGACCCTTCAGGAACTCCACGTTGGTAGCCCCCGCCTCGGCGGCGTTGCGGCGCGCGAGGGTGAGCATCTCATCGGTCATGTCCAGGCCGAACGCACGGCCCGTGGGCCCTACTCGTCGCGCGGAGAGAAGCACGTCGATTCCGCCGCCCGACCCCAGGTCGAGGACCCGCTCGCCGGGATGGAGGTCCGCCACCGCGATCGGGTTGCCGCAGCCGAGCGACGCCATCACCGCCGCGCTGGGCAGCTCATCGCGCTCGAGGGCGGAGTACAGGTCCGGCCCGATACCCTGCTCGGTGCAGCAGGCGTCACCGCAGCAGGAGGCGGCTTCGCCGCGCTCCAACACCTGGAGGGCGGACTGCGCGTAATGCTCGCGCACCGTCTCGTGGATCTGTTCGGGCATCGGTCTCTCCTTGGGATCTTTGGGCTCTATGCGAGCGCGACGAGTCCGGCCAGGCTGGCGCCGATCCCCGCCCAGCGGCGGGAGAAATCGGGGGCGAGGTCGTAGTAGATGTAGGTGCCGCGGCGCTCGGTGGTTACCACGCCGGCTTCGCGCAGCACGCGCAGGTGGTGGCTGACGGTCGGCTGGCTGACGGTGCAGCACTCGGTGAAGTCGCAGGCGCAGACCGATCCGGGGGAGGTGGCGAGCTGTCGGAGGATCGACAGCCGCACGGGGTCAGCGATCGCCTGGAGAAGCTCGACGTCTGGATCGGTGTTCTTCACCCCCCTAGTATATCGATGTTTGTCAATATAGCGTCAGAGACCAGCTTCGATCATTGGACCTTGCCTTCGCGGCGGGGATCGGACTGCGGGTGCTTGCCGAGCACCTTGGCCAACTCGTCGCGGGCCTCATCGTCGAGGGTCGGCAGCATCACCCTGACTCGCACCACCAGGTCGCCCCGAGGCGTGGCGCCCTCTGCGTGGCCACGCCCGCGCTTCGGCAAACCGCGGCCCGGGATGTGGATCTCCTGCCCGTTCTGGGTGTTCGGGCGCACCCGCAGCTTGACGCTGCCGGTTGGGGTAGGGACCGGCACCTCGGCGCCGAGCAGCGCCTCCGCCAGCGTCAGCGGCAGCTCGGTGACGAGGTCAGCGCCGCGGCGGTCGAAGCGCGGATCCGGCTGCACACGCACGGTGATCACAACGTCGCCGCCCCCTCCTGCGCCCTTCAGCGCGCCGCGCAGGCGGATCTTCGCTGCATCGGCCACGCCGGCCGGGATCGCGACCTGCAGCCGCCGGCCTTCCACGCTGACCATCCGCTCGGCCCCGCGAGCGACCTCGGCCAGCGTCACGTCGGCGGTGGCGTGTGCCTCCGTCGGCCGGCCAACCGCGCGCGGGGCAGTGCCACCCAGGTCGCCGAAGTCGAAGACCTGCTCGAACTGACCCGGAGCGGCACGACCGGCACCAGGCGGGGAGCCGTTCCCACCGAAGAAGGCTCGGAAGAAGTCACTGAAACCGCCCAGGTCGCCGCCCAGGTCCTCGGCATTGACTCGGCGCGTCTCCCACCGGATGCCACCAGGGGCGCCCCCAAAGCCCGCCCAGTCGGTCGCCCCGGCGGAGGGGCCGGCGTTGCCGTACGCCTGCCAGTTCGCGCCCAGCTCGTCGTACTGGCGACGCTTGCCGGGGTCGGAGAGGACTGCGTTCGCCTCGTTCGCTTCCTTGAAGCGACGCTCGGCGTCGGCGTTGCCGGGGTTCTTGTCAGGGTGCAGCTCGCGCGCCAGCTTGCGGTACGCCTTGGTGATCTCCTTGGCGGAGGCCGTGTCGGCGACCCCGAGCTCCTTGTAGTAGTCCTTCTCGAACCACTCCCGTTGCGCGGCCATCGAGTTCCCTTCAGTCGCGCGTGCGGACCATCGCCGGCCGCAGGGTGCGTCCGTTCCAGGTGTAGCCGCTTCTCAGCACCTCCGCGACGACGACCTCGCCACCGTCTCCTGGCTCGTGGGCAACGGCTTCGGCGACGTTCGGGTCGAACGGCTGGTCCTGCAGGTGCAACGTCTCGAGCCCCTGCTTGCGCAGCTCGCTCAGCATCACGTTGAGCAGCGGTCCGACCTCGTCGGGGTGGCCGAGGTAGGCGGCCTCGGCGGCGTCGAGCACCGGCAGCAGCGCGGCAGCGAGCTTCGACGACGCCCGGTCGGCCTCGTCGCGCACCTGCTGCTGGACTCGCTTGCGGTAGTTCTCGAAGTCGGCCTGGACGCGCTGGGCGATGTCCTTGTACTGGTCCCGCTGGGCGGCGAGCTCGACGATCTCGGACTCGATCTCCGACGCCAGCTCCTCCTC
>JALYNS010000278.1 GCA_030773035.1 Chloroflexota bacterium | reverse complement strand
CACGAGCTGGAGATCATCGAACGCACCAACCTGGCCGAGTTCTTCCTGATCGTGTGGGACCTGATGGAGTTCGCGCGGCACAACGGCATCATCGGCCAGGGGCGGGGGAGCGCCGGTGACTCGATCGTGGCCTACTGCCTGGGCATCACCAAGGTCGACCCGATCGCCCACAAGCTCCTCTTCGAGCGCTTCATCAATGAAGCTCGCACGCTCCCGGACATCGACATCGACTTCGACGTCAACCGCCGCGAGGAGGTGATCCAGTACCTCTACAACCGCTATGGCGCCGATCACGCCGCGATGGTCTGCACGGTGATCACCTACCGAGCAAGGAGCGCGGTGCGCGAGGTGGCCAAGGCGCTCGGCTTCCCGCTCGAGGCGGTCGACCGTGTGGCCAAGGCGCTCGACACACGCGATGCGACCGATGTCGCCCGCGACCTCGCCCTGGACGGCGGCTTCGGCTGGCTCTTCGAGGAGGCCGGCCTGGACATGCAGGCGGAGGCCGTCCCGCCGGGCCGCGATGGCCGAGGACAGGTCGATGCAGCGCCCGGGTCGGTCACGCGCCAGCATTCCGACTCACCGTGGCATGGCTCGGCTCGACCCGCGCTGGCACTGCCCCTGCGCCCCGACCTCGCCGATGCCGAGGCCCGCGCCCGCGATGCGGCCGGCGACCACGACGGGCGGCCGTACAGCGAGAGCGGCTGGGTGCCGCCGCGGCGGCCGGGAGTGCTCGACCAGTCGGTGGTATCGGTCAAGTACGAGGGCTGGGAGCAGAAGCGCTACGGCCCCGGTGGCCTGCTGCTGCCCGAGCCGCGCGACAACGGCACCCCCGGACCTTCGAGCGAGCGGCCGAGCGTCGTTCGCGTGGATCCTGAGAGCGGGATGCCGATCGAGGAGCGGCACCGGCCGAGCGTGCTTCGGAGTGCTTCGGACCCCATTAGTACCCAGAGTGCTACATCGTCACCTGAGAGCTCGATTTCGTATGCGTTTAGCACGGACAGTGCTGAAAGGGCACCTGAAGCGGCGTTTCCGGTCGGTTCTAGCATCCAGAGTGCTAAGCCGGTGGCGCTGCCGCTGACGACTCACGCACCGCCGCGGAACCGGTGGCAGTGGCTCCTCCAGCTGTGCGCCGAGATCGACGGCTTCCCGCGTCACCTGGGGATTCACGTCGGCGGCATGCTCGTCACCCGCTCCCCGCTGATCGACCTCGTGCCGATCGAGCGCGCCACGATGCCCAACCGAGTGGTGACCCAGTACGACAAGGAGGACATCGAGGCGCTCGGGCTGGTGAAGATCGACCTGCTCTCCCTCAGGACCCTGGGCGTGGTCAGTGAGTGCCTCGACAAGATCGAGCGCGACACGGGGACCAGAATCGACCTCGACGGCCTGCCCCACGACGACCCTGAGGTCTTCAAGACGATCCGCGCCGCGGACACGGTGGGCATGTTCCAGATCGAGAGCCGCGCCCAGATGCAGGCGCTACCGAAGAGCCGGCCGGAGCGCTTCGAGGACCTGGTGGTGCAGGTGGCGATCATTCGCTCCGGCCCGATCCAGGGCAACGCGGTGCACCCGTACCTGCGCCGAAGAGCAGGGCAGGAGCCGGTCACCTACCTCCATCCGAGCCTGCAGCCCATCCTCGAGGACACCCTGGGCGTGATCCTCTACCAGGAGCAGGTGATGCAGATCGCCATCGAGGTGTGCGGCTACACCGCCCTCGAGGCGGACATCTTCCGCAAGGCAATGGGCTCCCATCGGTCCCACCAGAAGATGCAGGCCGAGCGCGATCGGTTCGTCGGGGGCGCAATGCGCATCGGGCTCACCGAGGAGGACGGCGAGGACCTCTTCCGGCGCTGCTCCGCCTTCGCCGAGTTCGGCTTTGCGCGGGCCCACGCCGCAGCCTTCGCCAAGATCACCTACGACACCGCCTGGCTGAAGCTGCACTACCCCGCCTACTACTGCGCCGGGGTGCTCAACAATCAGCCGATGGGCTTCTACTCACCGGCCGTGATCGTGGGCGACGCCAAGCGGCACGGCGTGAAGGTGTTGCCGGTCGACGTCAACGCCTCGCGCTGGGAGCACGAGGTCGAACTGCTCCACGATGGGGCCATGGCCCTGCGGCTGGGGATGCGCCAGGTGAAGGGGATCGACTCCTCGACGCGCGAGGCGCTCGAGCGCGAGCGCGCCATCGGGCCATACACCAGCGTCCGCGACTTCGTGGCACGCATCGGGCTGGGCGAGCAGGTGGTCGAGCGGCTGATCGCCATCGGGGCGTTCGACTGGACCGATGCGCCCCGCCGCGAGCTGCTCTGGCAGCTGCGCAGCACCCTGGCCGATGCCGACCCCGCGCGTCCCGCGCTGGGCCTGACCGACGACGCGCAGCGCGAGCTCGGAGCGACCCTGCCACCGATGACGTTCGCCGAGCGAGTGGCGGCCGACTATCGCGAGCTGGGCCTCTCGCCGGTAGCCCATGCGGCCGAGCTATTCCGGGAGCGGCTCGCACTCCGGGGAGTGGTGCCAATTGCCGAGGCTGGCAAGCGGCGCGATCGGTCGAAGCTGCGGCTGGCGGGGTTGGCGGTCAGCATCCAGCACCCGATGACGGCCAAGAACTTCGTCTTCATCGCGCTCGAGGACGAGACCGGCATGATCAACGTCACGGTGCGGCCGGAGGTCTACACCGCGCACCGCGCGATCCTGCATCGCAACCCGCTGCTGGTGATCGACGGCCTGCTGCAGGTCGAGGGCGAGGTGCTCAACGTGGTGGCCAAGCGCATCCACCCGGTTGCTGCTGTGATCGCCGAGGACGCGCGCGAGACGCGGGTTCCGCTCGACAAGCAGCAGCGTCTCTTCCGCTAGTACGATCCACCCGATACGTCACCTGCGCCTCGAGGACCTGTGCGCCGGCTGAAGGCCGCGCTACTCGGCGATCGCGATCACCTCGGCGCTCCACGGGCAGAAGTAATCGCCGGTCAGGCTGCCATCCTCGACGTAGGAGGGCAGACCGTCGCACACCTCGGTGGTCATGTCGGCGAACTCCAGCGAGGCAGGGTCGATGTACCAGGAGTAGCCGGTGTTCACGCCCCCGTCACTGCCGCGCACGATCAGCCCGTTCGGGATGCGCGGAGCCTCATCACCGGCGAGCAGCTGCCGGGCGATGGCGATATCGGCCGGATCGGTGAGCTCGATGCGGTACTGCTCATCACCGACCTGGAAGGTGACGACCGTGCCCGCCACGGGCGGCGACGAAGGAGCGGGCGAGGCGGAGCCGCCGGGGCTCGCGGATGCACATGCGGAGAGCAGGAGGGCGCACAACAGCGCCCCAGGAGTCAGGGGTTTCATGGGCCTTCGGACGGTCCTGACGGCCCAGAAGTTCCGCGGAACTCTCGCGGTCGCAGGGCCGTCCTGACGGCAACCGAACGAGAGGACCTCACCCATGCGTCGCCTCGCCGCTCCCCTTGCCGCACTGGCCCTGACCCTGGCAATCGCCGCGCCGACCTTGGCCTGCGGCGGATTGATCGGTCCCAACGGTGCAGTCAACCTCCTCCGAACCACGACACTCGCCGGCTACCACGACGGGGTCGAGCATTACGTCACATCTTTTGAGTTCGCCGGTGGTGGAGGCTC
This sequence comes from Chloroflexota bacterium, assembly GCA_030773035.1. Classification (GTDB taxonomy): domain Bacteria; phylum Chloroflexota; class Limnocylindria; order QHBO01; family QHBO01; genus CF-167. The sequence goes on along the minus strand of JALYNS010000278.1, from coordinate 625 downwards.
CTTCGGCAGCCTCACCCCGCTTCCCGGAATTCCGACCAGCGTGGTCCGCGGCGGCGACTGGACCCTCCAGCGCCTGATCCGCGAGACGGAAGTGTTCGCGAAGCGCAACGCTCTCGCGTTCGCCACAGCCGCTGGCGCTCGTGAGGACGCCCAAGTGCTGATGCAAGTGAAGATCGACGCGCTCGACATCACCGTGCTCAAGGGCGGCGGTGAGGCAGACGGTCGCTGGGCCACCGAGCACGGCTTCCGTCTCCCGCCGGACGCGCCCGAGGTCCTCGACTTCTACGCGGCGCGCAGCCCGATCTTCATGGCCGCGATCTTCGACGCCGACGCCGCGAAGGCCAAGGGTCAGGAGATCGGCGACGGCACTCCGGTCCACATCACGATGCCGACGAACAACCCCTGGGTCCCGCTGCGCATCCTGGGCACCGGCAAGGCCGCGAACGATCGCATCGAGGCGGACGTGTACCTGCTCACCGACCGCAAGCCGGTCCTGCTTCCGGTCCCCGTCGCCAACGGCATGAGGCTGGACCACAGCGCGACCGCCTCGGCCTCGCTGCTCAACGACCTCCGCTCTGACAAGGGCATGGAATGGGTCCCCGAGATGGGGTGGCTGACCAAGATC
>JALYNS010000277.1 GCA_030773035.1 Chloroflexota bacterium | reverse complement strand
AGTAGCGGAACTCCATCCCAAGGGTTACGTATTCGTTGAGGCCCTGCTCGAACGGCAACTCGATGTTGCACCCGACCGATACCCCACCTCCCTCCCGTGCTCCTCGGTTGGCAGCCTCCATGATGCCCGGCCCGCCGCCGGTGATGATCGCGTATCCCTTCCGCGCCAGTCTGCGTGCCAGCGTGCGTGCCATTCGGTACCCCGGGTCGGTGCGTCCGACGCGTGCAGAACCGAAGACGCTGACCGCGGGACCGATTCCCGCCAGCGCGTCGAAACCCTCGACGAACTCACCCATGATCCGCAGCGCGCGCCAGGTATCGGTCTTGACGAAGGAGGCATCGGGCGTCTCCTGGAGGAGCTGCTGGTCCTCGGTCGGCCGCTTCTCGGCGCCGCGCATGACCACGGCACCACTGCGGTGTCCGGGGCTTCGTGTCCGGGCCATGGGCGCCACCTCACTCGACAGGTTTGGCCGCGGAATGGTAGGGTGAGCCATCGTCCCGAGGCGGCCGCGACGGTTCGCCGTGCCGGCCGCCCGCGGTTGGACGTGTGCCCCGAAACCGCTAGCACGAGGATTCTATTGCCCGATCTCCTGCGCCGTGTTGCAGTGCTGACTTTGGTCAGCGCCGTCGCGATCGGCCTCATGGCCCCCTTCGCCACGCGGTCAGCAACTCCGGTCGCAGTCGAGTCGATGCGCCTTCTGACGGCCACCGATGAGCAGGTCTCCACGCCCGATCGGGCCGGAGTCGAGGGACGCGCGCGATCCGCCGTCCTCTCGCTCGCTCTCGTGGCCCTGCCGATCGGGCCTGAGTCGCTCGGAGGCAACCCCGCCCTGGCGACCCCGCCCAGCGCCCCGATGGAGGCGACCCTTTACCACCGCAGCGTAAAGGTCGTCCCGGTGCCGTTCACGGGGAGCGAGATCAGTGGCAAGGCGACCTGGTACTGCTGTTCGCGTGGCTGGCGCGGCCAGGCGGTGGTGGCTCTTCCGGGCGCGCTCGGCGGCCACTTCACGTCGCCTCCGGCAACTCGCTCCGTGACCGTCTGCGCGGACCGCTGCGCGGTCGTGCCGGTCGTCGACTACTGCGGCTGCTATTGGGGCACGTCGTCCCAGAGGGTCGCTGATCTCTCGCCGGAGGCCTGGGCCGCGATCAGCGATACCAACCTCTCGCGCGGCGTTATCACGGTCACGGTGCACCTGGGGGGCTGACGGCCGCCGCCTGCCGGGCTCGCCCGGCTGGTAGCATCCCGCGATGCTACAGCCACTCCGTATCGGTCACGTCGTCCTCAAGGTTCGCGACCTGGACCGATCCCTCGCCTTCTATCGTGACCTGCTCGGCTTCCAGGTCGTCTGCGAGCTGAGCAACGTCATGATCTTCCTCTCGACCGGCGGCGAGAACCACCACGACCTTGCCCTGCTGCGGGTGGGGCAGCAGGCCCCGTCGCCGGTACCGGCCGCCGTCGGGCTCTATCACGTGGCGATCCAGCTCGCTGATTGGGAATCGGTGCGGGGTGCTCACACCCTGCTCGGCGAGCGCGGGCTGCTCAAGGGCGCGGTGGACCACGGCGTGAGCCGATCGCTCTACACCACGGATCCAGACGGCAACGAGATCGAGCTGTACTGCGACGCGCCGCGTTCCGAGTGGGAGGGCCGTGTCGACGAGGTCATGACCGTCAAGCCGCTGGTCATCGACTGACGGATCGCGGCTCCGCTGGCCGACGCCCAGCGTCGCTAACGGGCAACTTCGGCCCGATTTGGGCACTGTCTGACCTTCGCCACAGTCGGTCCACGCTCACGCGAGGGCGCCGTGCATGTCAAACGGATCCCATCCTGGCTGTTGCCGACGTTGGGCGAAGGTGCTGCAGCTTCAGCGCGCAAAGGTCAGGATCGCGAACCCGGCGACCAGGACAAAGGCGACGAACACCACGGTCAGCCGGGCGGCCCAATTCACGTGGCGCTCGGGCAGGGGCTGGTACGGACGGCCGCGGCGTGACGAGCGACGGCTCATCGGCCCCACTCGCGCCGCAGGAGGAACGGCGTGGTGAGCGCCTCGCGGCTGCCGACCGATCGCAGCTGCTTGCGCACCCGCTTCAGGAGCTTGCCGTGGTAGGTGCCGTCGCCGTACGGCTCGTGCAGGCGGGCGACGTCCCAGTCATGCGTGCCGGAGATGGCGGCGGGCGGAAGGCATCGGTCCAGGATGACCTTCGCCTCGTCGATCGCCACGAAGCGCCTGCCTCGCGAGGTGTTGTCGAGCACCGTCAGCAGGTCCGCAAAGCTGGCGTCAAGGTCGGTCACCAGGGTCGAAAGGCGCTCCATGGTGCCGGGCATGCGCTCCTGCTTGAAGAGGCCGCCGAGGAGCGCCTTGCGGTCCTCGTCCTCGAGATCGGCGAGCGCCTCTGGGAGGCTCGGAATACCGGCAGCCGGATCCGCAGCGGGGACCTCGTAGTCGTAGAGATGGACCATCATCGGATCAGTCGAAGCCGCCGAAGGTCCAGCCATCGACCGGTGGGGGTTCAATCCCCAGCTGCGTCAGGATGGTGGCGGCATGCGCCCGATGCTCGGTGGCGTGGTTGATGGCCTGCACCAGCACGACGGATGTCG
>JALYNS010000276.1 GCA_030773035.1 Chloroflexota bacterium | reverse complement strand
GTCTCAAGTCGGTGCAATCCGACGTCAGGGCCGGTGAGTGCGATCACGAGGCAGGCACCCTGGCCGGCTCGCAGCGCACCGACTGACTCGAGCGCCCCGGCGGTCGGCTCCACGAACAATTCGATCGAGCCGTTGCAGCCCAGGCCGTAGCCCCATACCGCATCATCGTCGGCGGTCATGTCGAACTCGACGAGGCGCGGCACGCCCGCGGCGATCACCTCGCGACCGATGCGGGCCACGTCGCCCTCCAGGCAGCCGCCGCTGATGTTGCCGATCGGCTCACCTTCGGCAGGGATCAGCAGCCTCGCACCAGCCCGGCGATAGGTTGAGCCCCGGGTTGCGACGATGGTTGCCAGCGCCATCGGCTCACCACGGGCGGCCATGGCCTCCGCCGCGTGCAGCAGGTCGCTCAGCTCGGACACTGGGCTAGGCGTCCCACCGGGAGGCGAGGTACTCCGCATCCGTCGCGACGCCCCCGAGGTTGGCCGAGGCCTGGGTGTGCTGCCAGAGAAGCCCGATGAAGGTGAGCCCCGGGACCTCGCTGATCCCGCGCAGGTGACGCGGTAGCCCGAACTCCCCGAGAACCGGCACCGACAGCCATCCATAGTCGGGCGCATATCCGGTGGTCCAGAGCACGGTCGAGATGCCCTCGGCTGATAGGTCGAGCTCGGTCACCTCCGGCACGTCGAGCCTGAACGGGACGCGGTCGTCCGGCGAAGCTTCGATCCCGGCACGCTCGGCAAACGTATCGAAGAGCGACTTGAACCGCTGATCGAAGAACTCGTCGGCGAATTCGAGGTTGGACGCGAGGTCGGCCGCGAACCTGGCGCGCTCGCCGTCCGCCCCCTCGAAGCGCCCGACCAATCGGATTCCGTCGGCGGCGAAGCGCCGCAGGTTCGTGTCGTGCCCGCCGCCGTGCCCGGAAAGGTGCGGGTTGCACGCGAACCGGGCGCGCGGGTCGGGGAGGGTCTCGACGGTCGGCAACGGAGTTCCCACACCCGCTCCGTTGAGGACGATCTGGCGCAGCCACCAGAAGAAATCTCGGCCGCGATAGCGGCGCGGCGCCCGCCCGCAGTGCCCGACCGAAAGCGTCACGGAGCGCCCGGCGGCGTGGAGCTCCTCGGCCAGCTGGACGCCCGTCTGTCCGGAACCGACGACCAGCACGCCGCCAGCAGGGAGCGCCGCCTCGTTGCGGTAGTGATGCGCGTGAAGCTGGTGAATCCTCGGCCCAAACTCGGCGGTCGACGGGATCCGCGGCGTGTGGAAGGCGCCGGTCGCCACGACGACATCGAAGGCCAGGACCGTCCCTCGATCCGTCTCGAGGCGGAAGCGGCTTCGTGAGGACGGTTCCGCCGTGAGCCGGCGCGCCGTCGCGCCCAGGACGACGGGAGCGTCGATGGCGCCCGCGTAGGCGGCGATGCGACCGGCGATCTCGTCGCGGGTCATGTATCCATCGGGATCGGATCCGTCGTACCGGAACCCTGGCAGATCAGTCAGGAAGTTCGGGGTCACCAGCTGGAAGGCGTCCCAGCGGTCGAGCCAGCCGCCGCCGAGGGTCGGGCGGCGGTCGAGCACGAGGTGCTCCCGCCCGGCATCCCGCAGGTGTCGGCTCATGATGAGCCCCGCGTGGCCCGCGCCGATAACGACGGTATGGACGGAATCCGGAAGGCCGGTCATGGAACCCCCTGTCGGTCTAGGTGGCACGGAATACGAGCGCCGCGTTCATGCCGCCAAAGCCGAAGGAGGTCGAGAGCCCGGCAGCAGGCGTCGCGGAGACAGGCTCACGCAGGACGTTGAGCTCGCACCGCTCGTCGAGGGTGGCGAGGTTGCAGGTGCCCGGCAGCAACCCGTGGCGGAGCGCCATGACCGTGATCGCTGCCTCGATCGCCCCGCTCGCCCCCAGCGCATGGCCGTACAGTCCCTTGGTCCCGGAGACTGGCACGGTCCGAGCGTGCTCCCCCAGGGCCAGGTGCAGCGCCTTTGCCTCGGCCAGCTCGTTCAGCTGCGTGGACGAGGCGTGCGCATTCACGTAGCCGATCTCCCCCGCCGCGACTCCAGCGTCGCCGAGCGCCGTGGTGATGGCCGCCGCTGCCGCCTCGCCGGAGGGAAGCGGAGCCGTAAGGTGATAGGCATCGGTCGAGGCGCCGAAGCCGGCAATCTCCCCAAGGATCGTGGCGCCACGGCGCTCCGCGGACTCCCAGGCTTCGAGGACCAGAACGGCAGACGCCTCGCTCATCACGAAGCCGTCGCGATCGACGTCGAAGGGGCGCGAGGCGGTGGCCGGGTCGTCATTGCGCTGCGAGAGAACCCGGATCATCGCGAACGCTCCGAAGGTCAACGGCGCCAGCGGCGCCTCTGCTCCGCCGGCCAGGGCGACATCCACCATCCCCGCCCGGATGGCATGGAACGCCTGCCCGATCGCCATCGCCCCGGAGGCGCACGAGTTGGCGTTGCCGACCGCAGGCCCGCGGATCCCGAGGTCGATCGCCACGTTGCTCGCCCCTGCCCCGCCGAACACCGCGGTGGCCAGGGTCGGTGACACGGCCCGAACCCCGCGCAGCACGTACGCCGCATGCTGCTCCTCACCGAACGCGACGCCTCCCAGCGCCGAACCGATCCAGACGCCGGTTCGGCCGTCGGAGCGGTCGGCATCGGTCAGGCAGGACTGCCCGATCGCCATGCGCGCCGCCGCGACGGTGATCTGGCTGAACCGGTCGAGACGTCGCGCCCGCTTGACGTCCAGATGGTCCTGCGGGCGGAAGTCGTCGATCTGGGCCGCGATGCGTGACGGGAAGGGCGATGCGTCAAAACGGTCGATGACGCGCACCGCGGAGCGGTTGGCGAGAACCCCGGCCCACAGCGCATCGGCCCCCTGCCCGATGGGGGTCACGGCGCCGATTCCGGTGACGGCCACACGCCTCATCTTCCCGCCTCCGCCAGCGCCTTGACCCGGCGCAGCGTCCGCCGCGCGATGGCCTCGACGAACTGCGGGCCGATGACCCGCTTCGCTGCGAAGCCGCCGATCAGCGGCCAGCCCAGCTCCAGCTGGTGCTCGATGCTGACCTCCCAGCCGTCGCCATGCGGCTCGAAGCGCCAGGCCACCTCCATCCCGCGCGTCACGCCGCCGGTGTGCACGAACTCGATTCGACGCTCTTCGGGCAGGAGGCGCTGGGTCGCTTCCCAGCGGACGGGGATCCGGCCCCGGCGGGCGCCCATCGCGAAGCGCCGCTCCCCGCTGGCGCTGGGCAGGCGGCGGACGTAGCGGTAGTGGGGCAGTCGCTCCGGCCACCGTTCGACCTCGCTGGCCAAGGGGTAGATGCGCTCAAACGGCGCGTCGATCTGGATCACGAGGCGGCTCTTCACGGCCACAGGACCTGCGCCAGGAAGCGCGGCGAGAGGGCGTCGCTGGCGGGGCGGCAGTCCCCGAGCGCTGCACCGAGCCTCGCGGCGGCATCGGGTCGGGACGCCAGGCGACGCAATGCGTAGCCCATCACCGGCGGCGCGGCCAGCATCCCCTGGACCAGCCAGGTCAGCGCGTCCTTGGCGGCGAACGCGCCACGCCGCAGCGCAAGGTATCGCTCCGCGGCGCCCTCGTGACCGCTCGCGAGTGCCTCGGCCGCCGCTCGCGCGGAGCGCAGCGCGCGGTAGATGCCCTCCCCGGTGAACGGGTCGATGAACCCCGCGGCGTCGCCGATCAGCATCCAGCCCGGGCCTGCCGCGCGCGCCACGCGATGGCCGATCGGTGAGGCGCCGCGGATCGGCGTGAGACGGCGCCGTCCGGCGAGGCGCTCCGCCACGGCCGGAATGCCGGCGATGGCTGCCTCGAAGCGCCTGCGGGCCGGCTGCGGCGAGGCGCCGTTCATGGGAAGCGCCATCCCGACGTTCAGGCGGCCAGCGCCCAGCGGCGCCAACCCCACGTACCAGCCTGGACCGACGTGCATCTCTCCATGATCGGTCAGGTCGGCGAGGCCCTCGTAGTGAGCCACCATGCCGAGCCTGCGCGGGGCTCGCACCGGCCGCTCGACGCCAAGCTGGCGGGCGACCGCGGAGCGCGCTCCATCGGCCCCGACGAGGGTTCGACAGGCGATCTCAAGCGGGCCGTCCGTGGTGCGGAGCCGCGCCCCGACCACCTTGCCATCCGCCCACAGCAGGCTCTCAAGCGTCGAAAGCTCCCGGAGACGGGCACCGGAGGCAGCCGCGTGCGCCGCCAGGGCCGCGTCGAAGGTGGGCCGGTCGAGACCCCAGGCCGTCCGCGCGCCGCTCCCGTCGTGGTACCGGACGTCCACGGCGTCTCCACCGCGGATGACGCGCATCCCGGCCAGCGGCAAGGCGTCGCCCCGCCAGGCGGCGTCGGCCAGCCCCAGCCGCAACAGCTCCTCGGCGATCCGCGGGCTGGCGTACTCGGCGCAGGCCTTGGGTCGTGGGTGGGCGCGCGCCTCGACCAGCAGCACGTCATGCCCCCGGAGGGCGAGCGCGGCCGCAGCGGCCGACCCAGCCGGCCCGGCGCCGACCACCAGCACGTCACACGCGAGCGCTCCGCTCATCGGTAGACCGACGTGACCCGTGGCCAGAACCACGTGCTGCGCGCGACTCGGCTCAGTCCCGCCTTCGCGGCCAGCGTATCGCGCTCCGCGAGGGTGTAGGCGCGACGCGCCGACAGGACTCCGTCATGGCGGGTGTAGGCGCCGCGGGTCAGCGCCAGCACCGTCGCGGCCGTCATGGCGAACGCCACCGGCCCGCGACGCAGGTCGTTGATGACGACCCCGAGCCGTGCCACGCGACGCATCTCGACGAGGGCAGCCACGGCTTCGTCAGGGTCAAGGTGATGGAGGAGCAGTGATGCGTGGGCCACGTCCACCTCCCCGTTGCCCAATGGCAGGTGCCGGACGTCGGCCAACAGCAGGGTCACATTGCTGATACCCGCCAGGTTACGGGCGGCGACCGCCAGGATCTCGGGACGCAGGTCGGCGGCAATGACCTCGACCTGAAGCCGCCGCCGCAGCCCGCGAACGAAGTGTCCCGAGCCGGTCCCGATGTCCAGGACGGTTGCCGCGGTCTGGTCGCCCAGCAGTCGCTGCACCGCGCGCACGCTGTCGCCGGTCCCGCCGGGGAGACGGTCGAGCATCGCCATCTCGCGCAGGTTGAGCGCCAGCTCGCGAGCGTCGAGCTCGTCAGCGTCGAGCAGCTCACGTGCGAGCGATCGGGTCCGGAGCATGGCTCCGCAGTATGCCCGCCGATTCCGAAGCGTGTCAGCATGGGGCCATGCGGCTGGATCCGGTCATCACGGCGGTCGAGGCGCACGCCGGTGGCGAGCCGGGGCGGGTGATCACCGGCGGCGTGCACGACGTGCCGGGCGCGACCATGCTCGAGAAGCGCAACCACCTGGCGGAGCACGGGGATCGGCTCCGACACCTCATGCTGCGCGAGCCGCGCGGCTATCCGGCCCTCTGCGCCAACGTGGTCCTGCCGCCCACCGACCCCAGGGCCGATGCGGGCTTCGTGATCATGGAGCAGGCCGAGTACCCCGCCATGAGCGGCTCCAACACGATCTGCACCGCGACGGTGCTGATCGCGGAGGGCCTGGTTCCGGTGAAGGAACCGGTCACCGATCTCACGCTGGAAGCTCCGGCGGGGCTCATCCGGGTGCGCGCCGCGGTGCGTGACGGGAAGGCCACCTCCATCACCTTCGAGAACGTGCCGGCCTTCGCGATCGAGATCAACGCGCCGGTCGAGGTGCCGCAGATCGGCCGGGTCAAGGTCGACGTCGCCTGGGGCGGGATGTTCTACGCCATCATCGAGGCGAAGGCACTCGGGCTTCAGCTCACCCCGGACGAAGGGCGCGACATCGTGCGGCTGGGCGAGATGGTCAAGGCCGCCGCACGGGAGCAGATCCCCGTGGCGCACCCCGAGCATCCCGAGATCAGGGGAATCAGCATCATCGAGCTGACCGCGCCGCCCACGCTCCCCGGAGCGCACGGCAAGAACACGGTGGTGGTCAGCTCGGGCACGCTCGACTGGTCCCGCCCCGAATCCTTCACCGGCGTGCTCGACCGTTCCCCGTGCGGCACGGGGACCTGCGCGCGGATGGCCGTGCTCCACGCCCGCGGCAAGCTGGGGATCGGCGAGGACTACGTCCACGAGGGGATCCTGGGCACCGCCTGGACCGGGCGGCTGCTGCGCGAGACGACGGTGGGTCCCTACCGCGCGGTCGTGCCGCAGCTGACGGGAAGCGCCTGGATCACGGGGCGGACCGAGTACGTGATCGACCCCGACGACCCGTTCCCCGACGGGTTCACGGTCGGGGACCTGTGGGGCCTGACCGACTAGCCCGATGACGACCGATGCCGTCACCGGCGTGACCAGCTACACGGGGCGCTTCATCGCCGAACGGCTGGTGACGGCGGGTCGCTCGGTCATCGATCTCACGCGGCGCGCGCAGAGTCCCCACCCACTTGGCCCTGCCGCCCACAGCGCGCCCCTTGACTTCGACCATCCCGACCTGCTGGCAGGGACCCTCGACGGCGTCGACACCCTCTATAACACCTTCTGGATCCGATTCGAGCGGGGACCGATCACCTACCCCTGGGCCGTGGAGCGGAGCCGAGCCCTGTTCGCGGCCGCCTCGCGGGCCGGCGTGCGGCGCATCGTCCACATCAGCGTGATCAATGCCGCCCACGACGCCCCGACCGCCTATTTCCGTGCGAAGGCAACGGTCGAGGACGCCCTCATCGGCTCTGGAATGTCGTATGCCATCGTCCGCCCCACGGTGACATTCGGCCCGGGCGACATCCTCCTGAACAACCTCGCCTGGACCCTGCGCCGGCTGCCCGTCTTCGGCATCCCCGGCGACGGGCGCTACCCGATCCAGCCGGTGCATGTCGACGACATTGCCGACCTCGCCGTGGGGATGGGTTCGCTCACCAAGTCGATGGTGGTGGATGCGGCAGGCCCGGACACGTTCACCTTCCGCGAGTTCGTCGCGCTCGTCCGCGAGTCGATCGGAAGCCGCGCCCTGGTCGTTCCGATGCCGGTCGGCGCCGCGCTGCTCGCCGCCCGACTGATCGGCCTCTTGGTCAGGGACGAGGTCCTGCGGCGCGACGAGGTGACCGAGCTGGAGGCTGGCCTGATGCGCTCGGCCGCCCCGCCCACGGGTACGGTTCGTCTCGCGAATTGGCTGGCCGCAAACGCCATCGGCCTCGGGCGGCACTGGTCGTCGGAGCTCGAGCGCCACTTCCGTCATCCCCAGGGTGGTCGTAGTTGACGGCCCCCCCAGCCACGTCTAGACGCGGCCCCTCGGCACGGTATGCCAGTAGGTCTTGTTGAAGACGATCTTGCCCAGGTGCCAGAAGCGGTTCGGCTTCGGCGGCCTGGGTGGATGGTTGTAGTCGAACTGGAGGAGGGTGCCCTTCCCATCCCCCACCTCGAAGAAGCACATGACCTTGCCGGTGTAGCTGGCGTGCTTCCCCTCCGGGTCCCGGCCCTGGATCGCCGCGGAGATCCGCTCGGCGACGATGGGCGCCTCGAAGTGGGCCGTCGAGCCTGCCTTGGAGAGTGGCAGGTCGGTGGCGTCACCGAGGGCATAGACGTTGGCGCGACCCCCCACCTGAAGGGTGTGGTGATCGGTCGGCAGCCAGCCGCTGGCCGGGGCCAGGCCGGACTCGATCACGACCTTCGCTCCCCGGTGCGGCGGAACCAGGATCAGCAGGTCATAGGGCAGCTCCTCCCCCTCGAGCGACTGGACCACCTTGCGGTCGGGGTCAATCGTCTCGACGTTGAAGAAGGTGTGCAGCTCGATCCCCTTCTGCTCGAGGATCGGGGTGGCCATCTCCGAGACGCTCTCGATGGTGAAGGCGCGCCCGATGGGGCTGCAATAGTGCATCTCGCTCTTCTCGCGCAGGCCGCGTTCGCGCAGCTCTGACTCGATCAGGAAGGCGACCTCCAGCGGGGCAGGCGGACACTTGTAGGGCATCCCGGCGATCCCGATCACGATCTTCCCGCCTCGGAAGGCGTCAAGCGCGTGGCGCAGGCGCAGTGCGGCGTCGGCGTCGTAGAAGTGGTGCGCCTCCTCGGCGAAGTGCTCGATCTCCTCGGGCACGATGCGCGATCCGGTGGCGATCACCAGCTGGTCGTAGCCGATCCGGCCGCCATCCTCGAGCTCGACGCAGGCGGCTGCCTCGTCGATGCGGACGATCTTCCCGACCCGCAGCTGCACCTCTCGGTCGAGGAGGCTGCGCTCGGGTCGGCGCAGGCGCTCGGCGCGCTCGCCACCCATCGCGATGTACATGAAGCCCGGCTGGTAGACGTGCTGGCCCTTCTCGTCGAGGAGGGTCACGCTCGCCTCATGCCGTTCGATCTCGTCGCGCAGCTTGCGGACGAGGAGGTTCGCGACGAGGGTCCCTCCGACGCCCCCGCCCAGGATCACGACTCGGTTCATGGCGCGCTTCCTAGCGGAGCTTCTCGACCACGATCTCGTCGTAGCCGTCACGGACCTCGAGGCCGATCAGGCGGTGCCCGGCCTTCTCGACCCACTTGGGGATATCCGACTTGGATCCGGCATCGCTCGACCAGACGGCGATCACGTCGCCGACCTGTCCTTCGCGGATCGCTCGGATCAGCTCCATCAGCGGCCCGGGGCAGTAGCTGCCGCGCGCGTCGACGGTGCGGGTCGCGGGGGAAGTCATGGTCTGCATGGTGGTCTCCATCATTCAGGGGCGAGCCTTAGATGAATAGGCTCGCGTCGGCGTTGGTCATCAGCTCGAGCGCCGCTGCAGCGCCGACGGCCGGCTCGACCCCGTCGATCAGCTGGTCCGCGGTGATCCCCATCATGTCCATGCTCATCTGGCACGGGATGAGGCGCACGCCGAGGGCCTGGGCCATCTCGAGCAGCTCGCGCGGCTCGGCGACCCCGTACTGCTTGGCAAGCTTCTTCATCATCCACGGGCCCATGCCCGCGAAGTTGAGCTTGCTCAGCTTGGCGTGGTCGATCCCCGGGCGATTCATCATGGCCAGCATCTTCTGCATCCAGTTGGTGCCGGTGACGCGGACCTCGGGTCGGACGAGGGTGAAGAGGCCCCAAAAGGTGAAGAAGATCGAGACCTTCATCTCACCGGCGGCGGCGGTGCTGGCCAGGATGGTGGTGGCCCAGGTGCGCTCGAGGTCGCCGCTCTCCGCGAAAATCACGAACTCCTTGACCTTGACCGATCCCTCGGTCACGGGGTCATCGAGCCCCTCGACCAGCGCTGTCGGCAACTCTGGGCGGGTCAATGTTGCAGTCATCTCGCGCCTCACTTCTTGCGCACGACGTAACGAAAGACCTTGCCGTCGACCGATGACTCGACCAGGGTGTGGCCGGTCCCCTTCGACCAGGCGGTGAAGTCCTTGGTGGATCCGGGATCGGTGGCGAGGACCTCGACGAGGTCGCCGGAGACCAGCTCCTTGATCGCCAGCGCCGTCTTCACGATGGGCAGCGGGCAGGAGAGGCCGCGGGCGTCGACGGTCGTGGCGATCGCCTGTGTGACAGTCATGGTTCGGTTCCCTTCGGTGCCGTTCAGATGAAGACGACCTGCCCCTCGCCGGCCGCCAGCCAGAAGGCGGTCACGCCCTCCACGCCGTCGACCAGGGGATCCAGGTCGGCCTCGGTGATATGCAGCAGGTCCATGGAGAGTGAGCAGGCCTGGATCTCGACCTCGCCGAGCTCCTTTGCCTGGCGCAGGGTCTCGTGCCAAGGCGCCTGCCCCGCCGCAAGCAGGGCGGTCACGGCATACCTGCCCTCGGGACCGGCCTCGGGGGCAAGGCCGTGGTCATCGGCGATCCTGTCGGCCCGGAACGATTCGAGTGCCCAGTACTGCAGGAAGAGGTGCACCGGCCTGCCGATCGCGGCAGCGCCGGCAGTCAGCACGGCGGCGGCGTTCAGCTTGTCGTCGGTACCGGAGAAGAGGACGAGGGAGAGTCGTGGGTCCGTGGCTTCCTCCGTGTCCCCAGCGGTCACGCGGGCCGGGGCGTCAGTCGGCAGGTCGTGGGTCCGTTCCATGAGGCGAGGATGCGACCCATCCGCACCCGCGCATCAGGGCCGAGTTGCCCGGTTCGCCGGTGACTTCCGGCCCCTTCCCCTGCGGGCCCGACGTGTGACGTGTAACGATGTGCGTAGGTATCTGGAGAGGGCGCCCAGCCCGCTATGCTTTTCACCGTCAGGAGAAGCGACCGATGCGACTCATCCCCCTTCGCGCGCGCACCGTCCTCCCACTTGTCGTCGCCGGCGCCCTGATCCTCGTCGCCTGCAAGCCGGCAGGCGGGGGAAGCAGCGAGCCAAGCGCCGCTGGCGAAGTTGACCTGGCAGTCTCCGAAACGGCGGCCGGCGACGCTCTCAGTGGTGCTGGCGGCATGACGCTCTACATCCTGACCGAGGACACCGCCGGCGACAGCACCTGCCTCGACGAATGCGCCGACACGTGGCCGCCCCTGTTCGGTGATGGGTCGCAGGTGAGCGCCGGTCCTGGCATCTCGGGCGACTTCGGCACCACCACCCGCCCCGACGGCAGCAAGCAGGTCACCCACAACGGCCAGCCGCTGTACTACTACACCGGCGACACGGCA
>JALYNS010000275.1 GCA_030773035.1 Chloroflexota bacterium | reverse complement strand
AGATCATCGGCCTCGACCCGGAGTGGTTCGGGCGGGCTCGCGTGGCGCTGCGCGGCGGGAGCGCGCACGCACAAGCGCCGTCGCATCCCGGGCCCGACACGTCCGGCGATTCTGCCTTCGCCCGCGTCGTCGCCGAGCGAGACGAGGCCCGCGCATCCCTTGCGGTGTCGGAACGGGACCGGGCCTCTTCCCGTCTGGCAGTCGAGACCCGCGCCGCGGCAGCGACCTACCACGGGGACGACGAGCCGTCATGGCGCCACGTTGCGGAGGCGTGGCGTCATGCTGCCGAGGCCCTCGCCGCTGAGAGAGAAGCTGGCGCTGCGCTGGCGGGGCGGCTGGGTGAGGTGCAGGGCCAGCTCGACCGCGTCACCGCCGAGCGCGACGAGGCACGGAAAGAGCGAGACCTCGCCGTCGCTCACGACCACGGGACGACGGCCCGCCGGTCGGAAGACCTGCTCGCGTTGACGTGCCGCACCGCCGAGCGCGACGCCTGCCGCCTCTCCCTGTCCAGCACGACGGCGGCAGCGCATGCGGCAGAGGCCAGGGCGGAGAAGGCGGAGAGCATCGCCGCGAACGCCCTCGCTTCCTGGGAGAAGGCAGAGGCCAACGTGGAGGAGCTGCGGGCCCTCCTCAAGCGGAAGGGGAACCGATGAAGATGACGAAGGGTGGGATCACGTTCGGGCCCGGGACCCCTGCGATGCGCAGGGCGGCGGCGACGCTGGGGCCGGACGGGCTGTTGCCGACATTTCCGACACCGCACAAAGACGCCGAGCGGGCGGCAGTGATCGAGGAGTGCGCACGCGAGGTGGAGCGGCAGATCGGCACGTTCAGCGGGACGCAGGGGCCTGACAAGCGCGTGGACTCGGCCCTGAGGCTGACTGCCGCGTGCGTTCGTTCGCTCGCCGCTCGCCCTGCGCCGGGCGACGCGAAGCCTCCGAAGTAGCGCCGTCGCAGCCCGGCGGCGAGACGATCCGTCGTAGCTGGGATGATGTGCCCCGAGGCCAGGGGAAAGAATACTTAGGGTCTAAGTAGCGCCTACTTATGCTTTCCCATGGCCTCGGACCATCCGTTCTACTTCACCCATCGGCCAGGGCTCGGGATGCGACGGCCCTACTACGTGTACTTCGGCATGAGCCTCACCGCGAAAGCCCAGCTCATCAGCGGGTATCTCAGCGTCACCGCCGCCCACGCCCAGCAGGTCATGCAAAGCACGTCCACCACCGCCCATGGCGGGTGGCGCACGTAGGTCGGTCCCCCGTCGCAGACCAGGCAGCGGCTGTGCTTCACCGCCTCACTTCTCCCGCCGCATCGGCGCCGGCTTCGGTGTGGGGGCCGGCCTCGGTGCCGCTGTTCCGGTACCTGGCATGAGCTGGGCCTTCGGGGTCCCTTCAACGACCTGGAGGATCGGTGCAGGGCACGCCGGGATCTCCGGGCACTGGAGGTCCGGGCATCGGAACCGCCCGGCAGCCACCCCCCGCAGCCACTTCGCGTCCTCGCGCATCACCCCGAGCGCCGCCGGGATCTTCTTCAGCTCCGCCGTCATGTCCTGATCGCGCATGACTCGTAGCAGCTCGTCGCCCCGGCGCTGCTCGTCGCGCTGCCCTTGGTCCGTGGTGATGACCGTGCCGAGATCCGTCACCGCCTTGGCCATCGCCTTCGGTGTTGCATCCTGCACGTTGAACAGCCGGATGATGACGTATGCCGGGATCCCCACCTTGCTGATGATGAGGATCGGCCAGTAGACGAACTTGTCCTTGGGCCGACCTGGCGTCTTGCTGAGCGCGGCGAGGATGGTCTTCCCTAGGCCCGCCTTGCCGCGTGGCGGGTGGTGCTTGGGTTCCTCTGAGGTCCCCTCCTCGGTCTTTTCGGTCGGGACCATTCAAGGCGCCTTCCGGCAAGCTTCGCAGGAGACGAGGGACAGGACCCGAGTAGCGTTGTACTTGGCGACCGACCGATCGCAGGCTGTCCGTACTGACCTCGGCTGCTGCTCCTCTCCGGAGAGCATGAGGTGTCGGAGCCCTGGCTTTGGAGCGGCGAGGATTGGGGGCGCCAGCTTCGCGCTCCTGGGCTTCCGCGCCGGCGGTTCTACGTGGAGGATCACTTCTACAAGATTCTGGTGTCCCTCGGCCTCGGGGCTGCCGTCACCTTTCGTGCGACGTGCTTGGTCCGGGCTGGGACGACCATCCCGGGGCAACTCCGGTTCACCCAGCGGCGACGGTCGCCCCGAGGCCGGGGGAGAAGAATGCTTCTTATCTTCTGCCCCCGTGTCAAAGCGTTGCCGCTTGAGGATGTGCTCGTCAATCACGGGACACACCGAAGGGCCACGGCGACCATGAGCGCGGTGGCAATGAAGCCGAAGACCAGCGCAGCTATGGCAGCGTTCTTCGAGCTCACGATTCCCCGTCGCTCCGCCATGCGCACCACACCGCGTAGCCGATGATCACCGCGACCACCAGGCCCACGCCGAGGATCGCCAGGACGAGAGAGATCATTCCCTGCCCCCGTCCCACAGGAGCCACGCAACGGACCCAGCCGCCACGGCGACCACCAGGATCCCGACGAAGGCGGCAATGAGGCAGCAGGCCGTCACGCCCCACCAGACGGCGGCAGGTCTTCCCACGGCCGGTCTTCCTGGTGGTACGTCGGACCCGGCGGCACCTTCTCTTCCCAGCGATCGGCATACTGAGCGTTGAGGTCGTTGAGCCACGCCAGCATCTTGCCGGGGTCGAGCTTGCCGGCCTCCTCCAGTAGCGCCTGCACCGTGGATGCGGCGAGTTGGATCTGCCCTGCGGTCAGGTCCAGCCCGGCTCGCGCCAGCGCGATGCGGACGAGCGTGAGAAGGATCGCGTTCACGGACACGCACCGGCCGCGTCGCGTGGCACCGCCGTCGCACAGTTAGTGGCGATCATCTTGGTGCAAGGCGTCGCGCCGGGGGCGGCTGACGTAACGCACTTCCACCCGGTGCCGGGGGAGAACGGAATGTCGAGCTTGCTCGCGTCGAGCAGGCAGGCCCCCGCCGCGTCGCGCGGCAACGGAAACTCGCAGACCTGAGACGACGCCTTGGTGCAGGCGGTCAGGTCGGTAACGCCGACCGTGATCGAGCACGTCACGCCCTTCCCGAGGTCCACGGGACCCGTCGAGCCGTTGACCTTGGAGAACGAGGCACAGCCGGCGACAACGGTCAGCAGGACGAGCAGCCCGAGCATGATGGCGAGGCGGGCGAAGCCGCGTTGCTCGGCGGAGACGATCACCTTGACCGGCGCAGCGAGCGCCGCGGCCTTGATGGTGGCGCGCTGCTTCCCGTAGCCCAGCGTGACGAGCACGCCGCCGATGACCCCCACGACGGAGACGGCCGCGGCGAGGTAGTGCACCTCGGGCCAGATGGCCGAGAGGTTCGACAGGGCGGTCCAGAGAGGAGGCACGACCGCGGCCAGGCCGGTGAGGATGAGGGCGTAGAGCGCTGCCTTGCCCTCGGTGGTCTTGAGGCCGGGAGCGAGCGGGTCAGATGCGGGAACGAGGGGCTCGGCGGGCTGAACTTCTGCCATGGGTGCTACCTCCTATGCGACTGCGGGTGTCTTCGGCTGAAACTCCACGTGGAAATGGGTCGCTTCTCTGACCACGTCGTATTC
>JALYNS010000274.1 GCA_030773035.1 Chloroflexota bacterium | reverse complement strand
AGCGGGGCACGCACAAGGGGTCTGGGTGGCCCAGACACCGAGGATCGAGCCTACTAGGCGGCTGTGAGGGGGTCAAAAGCCCGTGACCCCACCTGCTCCGACTCGCGCTCCTGCCGGTTGACCAGCCGAAACACCAACAGAGCCAGGGCCACGCCGACGAGGACGAGTACGCCGCCGGTGATCAGCGTCCAGCGGGCGCCGAAGTGCTCGCCGATCCAGCCGATGACGGGCGAGCCCAGCGGCGTACCGCCCATGACGACGGTCATGTAGATGGCCATCACCCGGCCCCGCAGCTGGGGATCGGAGGAGATCTGCATGGTCGCGTTGCTGGAGTTGAGGAGCGTGATGGTGCAGAAGCCGATCACGGGGGCGAAGCAGGCGAAGGCGAGGTAGGACGGCAGCAGGCCGGCCACGATCTCGGCCACGCCGAACCCGGTGGCGGCAAAGATCAGCAGCCGGATCCGGATGTGGGGACGCCGGGCGGCGATCAGGGCGCCGCAGAGTGAGCCGACGGCGAGCGCGGAGCCGAGGATGCCGAACTCGCTGGCACCCTTCCCGAACTCCTGGGTCGCCATCAGCGCCGACGTGATCTGGAAGTTCATCCCGAAGGTGCCCGCGAAGAAGACCAGCACCAGGATCATCAGCATCTTGGGCTGGGAGCGGATGTAGCGCATCCCCTCCAGCAGCATCCCCGGCGCCCGGGCGCGGGGCTCCGGCGAGTTGAGCAGCCGCACGTCCATCCGGCGCAGCTGGAAGATCACCGCGAAGTACGACAACCCGTTGACCAGGATCACCCAGCCGGAGGCTCTGGCGCCGCCCCCGAGCAGCCCGATCAGCAGACCGGCGGCTGCCGGGCCCATCAGCCGAGCAATGTTGAACGTCGCCGAGTTGAGACCCACCGCGTTGGTCAGGTCGTCGGGGCCGACCATCTCGGAGACGAAGGACTGCCGGGCCGGGACGTCGAACGCAGAGGCGATGCCGAAGGTGAAGGCCAGCAGGTAGACCATCCACACCTGCGCGTCACCGCTGATCGCGACCGCGCCCAGGGTCAGCGAGGACGCGGCCATGCCGAGCTGCGTGAGCTGGAGCATGACCCGCTTGGAGAACCGGTCCGCCATGACGCCGGCGTACGGCGAGAGCAAGAGCACCGGGAGGAACTGCAGCCCCGTGGTGATGCCGAGCTGGGTGCCGCCTGTGCCCGGCAGGCTGAGGACCAGCCAGTCCTGCGCGACGCGCTGCATCCACGTGCCGGTGTTGGACACGACACTGCCGGCGAGGTACAGCCGGTAGTTCCTGTTGCTCAGCGCTCGGAAGGTGGGGCTCACTCAGTCTCTCTCGGAGAGTCTCTGGATGATCGGGGCAGCGGTGCGGAGCACGTCGCGCTCCTGGGGGGTCAGCTCGCGGAGCTGGCGGGCCAGCCACTCGTCGCGGCGCTTGCGGTCGGCCAGGACGCGGCTGCGGCCGAGCCCGGTGAGGCTGACCACCACGACCCGGCCGTCGGTCTCGTGGGCGCGGCGGGCGACGTGGCCGCCCTCCTCGAGGCTGTTGACCTTGCGGGTCATGCTCGGAGGCTGGACCCGCTCCAGACCGGCCAGCTCGCCGACGGTCAGGTCGCCGTGTCGGTAGAGGCTCCCGAGCACGGCCATGGTCGCGATGCTGAGGTCGTTGTCCGGGTCCCGCTCGTTGGCCAGCCGCCGACGCAGCCGCATCACGGACACACGAAGCTCCGACGCCAGGCCGGCGTCGGTGCGGGCGACGTTCTCGACGGTGGGCATGTAGTTAGCCTAACTCATTACTTAGGCTAACTATTCCTACTGGATGGGGAACCGAACGGTGAAGGTTGCGTCAGGTGAGGACCCGAGTGATCGGGTCGATCGTGAAGTAGACGGCGAACGACACGGCGACCAGCCACAGCAGCGGGTGCACCTGGGTCGCCTTGCCGACCACGACCTTGATCAGGACGTAGGCGATGAAGCCCGCACCGATGCCCACGCTGATCGAGTAGGTGAACGGCATCAGCACGATCGTGAGGAACGCCGGGATCGCGATCTCGAGGTCGGTCCAGTCGATCTCCCTGACCTGCTGCATCATCAGGAAGCCCACGAGGACCAGCGCCGGGACGGCGGCCTCGGACGGGATCATCTCGACCAGCGGCGCGATCAGGATCGTCAGCAGGAACAGCACGCCGGTCACCACCGAGGCCACGCCCGTGCGGGCGCCCTCGCCGACACCCGAGGCCGACTCGATGTACGAGGTGTTGGACGAGACGCCGCCGGCACCGCCGGCCGCGGCGGCGATCGAGTCGACCACGAGGATCCGCTCGGTGTTGGGCGGGATGCCGTCGTCGTCGAGAAGCCCGGCCTCGGCCCCGATCGCCGTCATCGTGCCCATGGTGTCGAAGAAGTCGGCCAGCATCAGCGTGAAGATGAGCAGCAGCGACGCCACCACCCCGATGCGGTCGAAGGACCCCAGCAGCGAGAAGTGGCCGAGCGTGTCGAAGTGCGGGGTGTCGAACACGTCGTCCGGGAAGGCCGGCTCGTTCAGCTGCCAGCCCTCGTCGGCACCCAGGGCGTCGACGATCAGGGCCAGGATCGTGGTCACCACGATCGAGATCAGGAT
>JALYNS010000273.1 GCA_030773035.1 Chloroflexota bacterium | reverse complement strand
GCCCTCGCCCTCCGTCCGGGGGCCGTGGTTGGATACCCGGTCCCGTTCGAGATGGAGGGTGAGGGATGAGGGCGTTCACGCGCTGGGTGCTGGAGCACCGGAAGACCGTGCTCCTGAGCTGGTTGGTGATCGCGGTGGTCGCGTTCGCGTCGACGCAGTCGTCGGCGGACGCGCTGTCGCAGGAGTTCAACCTGCCGGGCCGCGAGAGCTCCGATGCGGCCGAGCTCATCTACGCCCAGTACGGCAACGGCGGCAACCGGGTCTCGGGGCCGCTGGTCCCGGTGGTGCAGCTCCCCGAGGGCACCACGGTCGATTCGCCGGGCGTACGCGAGCAGCTCCGGTCCGCGTTCGCAGCCATCGCCGCGGCCGTGCCCGGCTCGCGGGCCGCCGACTTCGCCTCGACCGGTGACCGCGTGTTCGTGTCCGAGGACGGCCGCACCACCTTCGGCGTGGTCTGGTATCCGCCATCGAACGCCGTCGCCTTCGAGCCCGCCAAGGAAGCCCTCGACGCCATGCGCGCGGCGGCGGCGGGCACCGAGGTGGCGGGCGCGCCGGTGCGGATCACCGGGTTCGACGCCCTGATCGCCCCCGACGACGAGAGCGGGGGGCCGAGCCTGCTGCTCGAGGTCCTGCTCGGGGGCATCGGGGCCCTGATCGTGCTCACGTTCGTCTTCGGCTCCCTGATGGCCTTGGTGCCCCTCCTGATGGCGGCGATCGCCATCCCCACGACCTTCCTGGTGCTCTGGCCGCTGGCCGAGGCCACCGAGGTCTCGATCGTGGTGCAGTTCCTGATCGCCCTGATCGGCCTGGGCATCGCGATCGACTACGCGCTCCTGATCGTGATGCGCTGGCGCGAGGAGCACGCGGGCGGCCGCGACAACCGCGACTCCGTGATCGAGGCGATGGAGCACGCCGGCAAGGCGGTGATCATCAGCGGCATCGCCGTCGCCATCGGCCTGCTGGCCCTGGCCGTGCTGCCGATTCCGTTCCTGCGCAGCATGGGGTTCGCCGGCATGCTGATCCCGCTGGTCAGCGTGCTGGTCGGCATCACCCTGCTGCCCGTCATCCTCGACTCAATCGGGCCCCG
Organism: Chloroflexota bacterium; assembly: GCA_030773035.1. Taxonomy (GTDB): domain Bacteria; phylum Chloroflexota; class Limnocylindria; order QHBO01; family QHBO01; genus CF-167. The sequence goes on along the minus strand of JALYNS010000273.1, from coordinate 1,099 downwards.
GCTCGACCGGATCGGCTTCAGCCGCCGGATCTCGAGCGCGGGCCAGGGCTGGGTGCCCTGGGGGCGCCTCGTGGTGCGCCGCCGCTGGCTGATCGGCGGGCTGGCGCTGGTGATCCTTGGCCTCTTCCTGATCCCGGTGGCCGACTTCTCGACCGGCAACCCGAGCGCCGACTCGCAGGCGGCGAGCGGGCAGGCCCGCGAGGGCCTCGACGCGCTCACCGCGTCGGGCCTGGGCGCCGGGGTGATGAACCCCTACGACGTCATCGTGCTGGGCGGCGACCCCACGGCGACCGCGCAGGCGCTGGGCGAGGTGGAGGGCGTGGCCGGGGCCATCGCGCCCGACGACGACCAGTGGCGGCGCGGCGACAGCGCAATCGCCAACGTCTTCCCGCGCGACCCGGACAGCCCCGCGACGGTCGAGCGGGTGCGCGAGGCGGCCGACACCCAGCCGGGCGAGATCCTGGTGGGCGGCCTCGACCCGGGCACCGCCGACTTCAACGACGCCGTCTACGGCAACTTCATCTACGTGGCGCTGGTGATCATCGCGATCACGTTCCTCCTGCTCGCGCGCGTCTTCCGCTCGCTGCTGCTGCCGCTGAAGGCGATCCTCTTCAACATCATCTCGATCGGCGCGGTCTGGGGCTTCATGGTCTGGTTCTGGCAGAAGGGCAACGGCTCCGAGGCGATCTTCGACATCGAGCCGACCGGCGCGCTGACGGTGTGGATACCGCTGATGGTCTTCGCGTTCCTCTACGGGCTCTCGATGGACTACGAGATCTTCATCCTCAGCCGCATGCGGGAGGAGTACGACCGCGACGGCTCGACCGAGCGCGCGGTGGTGGCGGGCATCGCCCGCACCGGGCGCTTGGTGACGGCGGGCTCGCTGATCCTGTTCCTGGCCTTCGTCGCGCTCGCGGCGAGTCCGGGAACCGACATCAAGGTGTTCGCGACCGGTCTGGCGGTGGGGATCGTTCTCGACGCCACGGTCGTGCGGAGCATGCTGCTGCCCGCGTTCGTCGCCGTGCTCGGCCGGTGGAACTGGTGGATGCCGGCGTGGGCCGCCCGGATCCTGCGCATCGAGCCCTGCTACCCCGCCCCC
>JALYNS010000272.1 GCA_030773035.1 Chloroflexota bacterium | reverse complement strand
ACGTCAGCCCGCGCAACCTGGAGCGGATCCTGTACTTCGCGCTGTACGTCGTCTCGCGCGTCGACGAGCACGAGCGCGAGAAGGCGCTCGCCCGGGTCGACGAGGAGATGGCGGAGCGGATCGCACGGGCCGGCGAGCTGGTCGAGGCCAAGCGCACCGAGCTGGAGGCAGCGATCGCCGACAAGCGCGCGCAGGTCACCGCAGAGCACGAGGCCGAGGCGACCCGCGCCGATGAGCTGATCGGGACCCGCAGCGAGGAGCTGACGGCCGCGGCCCAGGCCCTCGAGGCGACCCTCAAGGAGGACGGCAAGGCCGTCTCCGAGGACCTCGTCTTCGCCCCGACCGGCGAGGTGGTGGCGAAAGCCGGCGAGCCGACCAAGGCTGCCCTGGTCGCGCTGCGCAAGGCCGTCAAGGCGGAGGTCGAGGCGATCGGGGGACAGGTCAAGGAGGCGAAGACGCACGCCGCCGAGCGGCTGCAGCTGGCGCTCGCCGACCTCGGGGCAGGCGTCGACGACGCGCTCGCCACCGAGCGGGCGCAGGTCGCCCGTGAGACCGATGACGCACGCCTGGCGGCGCGCGCCGCGCGGGCCCAGATCGCCGAGATCAAGGTCATGCAGACCCTGACCGAGTCCGAGTACCGCTCGCTCACCGAGCAGTACGGCCGCCTCTTCGACGCCGGCATGGGCGCCGAGGCGATCAAGAAGATCATCGAGCAGCTCGACATGGACGACCTCGCCCAGCGGCTGCACGTCGAGATGCGACAGACCTCCGGGCAGCGTCGCAAGAAGGCGATCAAGCGCCTGCGCCTGATCGAGGCGTTCCGCAAGAGCGGCGCGCGGCCCGAGTGGATGATCCTCTCCACCCTGCCGGTCATCCCGCCGGACCTGCGCCCGATGGTGCAGCTCGACGGCGGCCGCTTCGCGACGAGCGACCTCAACGACCTGTATCGGCGCGTGATCAACCGCAACAACCGGCTCAGCCGGCTGCTCGACCTCGAGGCGCCGGAGATCATCATCCGCAACGAGAAGCGGATGCTGCAGGAGGCGTGCGACGCGCTGATCGACAACGGTCGGCGCGGGCGTGCCATCGCGGGGACCGGCAACCATCGGCTCAAGAGCCTGTCGGACATGCTCAAGGGCAAGCAGGGCCGATTCCGGCAGAACCTGCTCGGGAAGCGGGTCGACTATTCCGGCCGCTCCGTGATCGTGGTCGGCCCGGAGCTGAAGCTGCACCAGTGCGGCCTGCCCAAGAAGATGGCGCTCGAGCTGTTCAAGCCGTTCGTGATGCGCCAGCTCGTCGAGAAGGGCTTCGCGCACAACATCAAGAGCGCCAAGCGAATCGTGGAGCGCGTGCGCCCCGAGGTCTGGGACGTCCTCGAAGAGGTGATCCAGGACCACCCCGTGCTGCTGAACCGCGCACCGACCCTGCATCGGCTCGGGATCCAGGCGTTCATGCCGGTGCTGGTGGAGGGATCCGCGATCCAGATCCACCCGCTCGTCTGCTTCGCCTTCAACGCTGACTTCGACGGCGACCAGATGGCGGTCCACGTGCCGCTCTCGACCGCCGCCCAGCGCGAGGCCAAGGAGCTGATGCTCTCGACCCAGAACCTGCTCTCGGCAGCTGACGGCTCGCCGGTCGTCTCGCCGACGCACGACATGGTGCTGGGCTGCTACTACCTGACCGTCGAGGAGCCGACCGAGAAGGGCGCCGGCAAGGCGTTCGCCAGCGCCAACGAGGCGGTCATGGTCACGCAGCTCGGCCACGTCCACGTCCAGGCGCCGATCAAGGTCGAGCTGGACGTCTGGGATGCCGCCGCCGAGGACGGGGCCGGCGCCATGCGCGCCGAGCTGGTCGAGACCACCGCCGGCCGCGTGATCTTCAATACCGTGATCCCCAAGGAGCTCGGCTTCGTCAACCGGATCATGGATCGCAAGGGCCTCAAGGCCCTCATCGCGCAGTGCTACCGGGAGCTGGGGCCCGCGGCCACCACGCAGCTGGTCGACGGGATCAAGACCCTCGGCTTCCACTACGCCACCATGGCCGGCATCACGATCGGCATCGAGGACATCCGCGTGCCGGTCGAGAAGGTCAAGCTGCTGAAGGACGCTGACGCGAAGGTCGGCGAGATCGACCGCGAGTTCCGTCGCGGCTTCATCACCGAGGACGAGCGCTACAACCAGACGGTCGACGTCTGGCGGGGGACGACCGACGAGGTCACCGAGAAGATGCTCAACGGCCTCGACAAGCGCGGCTCGGTCTGGATGATCACCCACTCCGGTGCCCGCGGCAACGTGACCCAGGTGCACCAGCTGGCCGGCATGCGCGGCCTGATGGCCGATCCATCGGGACGGATCATCGACCTGCCGATCCGCAGCAACCTGCGCGAGGGGATGAGCGTGCTCGAGTACTTCATCTCCAGCCACGGAGCCCGCAAGGGGCTCGCCGACACGGCCCTGCG
>JALYNS010000271.1 GCA_030773035.1 Chloroflexota bacterium | reverse complement strand
GTGTAGGCCAGCCCGAGCCGCGACCAGTCGTCGTCGGAGTCCGGGTCGAAAGGACCGTCGGCCAGCACCGCCTCGAACGCCTCGCGGATCCGGTCGCAGGCGCGCTCGAAGACCTCGAGGAACAGCTCGAGCTTGGTGCCGAAGATCCGGACGACGTACGGCTGCGAGACGCCGGCCTCCTTGGCGACGGCGTCGGTGCTGGTGCCGGCGTACCCGCCGCGGGAGAAGGCCCGGTTGGCCGCGGCGAGCACCAGCTCGCGGCGGTCCTCGGCGCTCATCCGGGTGCGTTCGGGGGCGGTGCCTGTCCTGGGGGCAGAGGCGGTGTTCGGGCTCACGCTTGACATGTTATCAGTTGATAACTAACGTCTTCAACACAAGTAATCATTCAATGCCTTCTTGTCTTGCAACCAGTTGGGAGCACCAGATGTCCACCACCCTCGACGTCCGGGCCGCTGCACCGGAAGTGACCGCACCCCGGCCCCGCCGGGTCCCGGTCTGGCTGGCCGTGGTCGCGGCCTCCCTGCCGATGTTCATGGCCACCCTCGACAACCTCGTGATGACCAGTGCGCTGCCGGTGATCCAGGCCGATCTCGGCTCGACCGTCAGCGAGCTGTCGTGGTTCATGAACGCCTACACGCTGGCCTTCGCCACCTTCATGCTGCCCGCGGCGACGCTCGGCGACCGGCTCGGCCGGCGCCGGGTGATGATCGCCGGGCTGACCGTCTTCACCCTCGCCTCGATCGCCTCGGCGCTGAGCACCACCTCGGAGGCGCTCATCGCCGCCCGGGCGATCCAGGGGCTCGGTGCGGCCGCGATCATGCCGCTCTCGCTGACGCTGCTCGCCTCGGCCGTGCCCGAGAGCAAGAGGGCCGCCGCCATCGGCATCTGGGGCGGTGTCTCCGGTCTCGGCGTCGCGCTCGGCCCCGTCGTCGGCGGCGCGGTCGTCGAGGGTGTGAGCTGGCAGGCCATCTTCTGGCTCAACGTGCCCGTCGCCCTGATCGCGCTCCCGCTGCTGCTGGTGGCGGTCCGCGAGTCCAAGGGCACCTGGCAGCGGCTCGACCCGGTCGGCACGGTGCTGCTCGGCGGTGCGGTCTTCCTGGGCATCTGGGGGATCGTGCACGGCAACGACGACGGCTGGGGCTCGGCCGGCGTCCTGGTCCCGCTGGTCGTCTCCGGGCTGCTCGTGCCGGCGTACGTCGCCTGGGCCCGCCGCCACACCTACGCCGTGCTCCCGCTGCGCCTGTTCGCCTCGCGCGGCTTCTCGGTGGCCAACGTGATCGGCCTGACCTTCACGATCGGCATGTTCGGCACCGTGTTCCTGCTGTCGCAGTACCTCCAGGTCGTGCAGGGCTACAGCCCGCTCGAGGCCGGTGTCCGGACCCTGCCGTGGACCGCGGCGCCGATGGTCATCGCCCCGATCGCCGGCGCCATCGCGGGCCGGACCGGGCTGCGGAAGCTGCTCTTGACAGGGCTGACCCTGCAGACCGCGTCGCTGGTGTGGTTCGCGTGGCTGACCGAGAACGGCTCGGCGTACGGCTCGTTCCTGGTGCCGCTGGCCATGGCCGGCGTCGGCATGGGGCTGACCTTCGCGCCGAGCGCCACCGCAGTGCTGGAGGGGCTGCCGGACGGCGACTTCGCCACCGCCAGCTCGGCGAACTCCACGGTGCGTGAGTTCGGCGTAGCGCTCGGTATCGCGCTGCTGGTCGCGGTCTTCCTCGGCAACGGCGGCCAGATCAGCCCGGACGGGTACGACGGTGCGATCGGCCCGGCGCTGCTCACCGGTGCCGCCGCGGTGGCAATCGCCGTGGTCGCCGCGCTGTTCGCCCCAGGGAAGGTCCGCACCCGGGCCTGACCCGACCGAACGCCCGCCACGCAGGACGCGGGGTCCGCCGCCCCCCCGCGACGGACCCGCGTCCTGTCCCCGTGACTGCCCTCCTCGGGAGTGAGGGCACGGATTGATCCTCGTGTGCCCATAGGGGTTCTGACGATGACCCGGTCGGGCTATTGCCAGCCGTCAGGAATAGCCTGACCGGGCTAGGTGGTTCGTTGCGCGGTCAGCCCTTCAGGACGTCAGCCCGGCAGGCCGCTGGAGCGCCAGCCGCCCGGTCCGTGCGGCAGGGTGCGTCGCACCGTGCGGTGGTGCGCCGACCACTCCGGCACCCGACGCTGCGGCGGCTCTGCGCCGGCGCTGCCGAGCGCGGCGACGACCGCGACCAGCGCGGCCACCTCCTCGGGGGTGGCGTCGCCCTTGACGACTCTGAGGAATGGACGATGCTCGTCTTCGCGCGAGTCCTGCTCCGGATCCGTTGCGCCAGGCGGCTGCGGTTCGGTGTCGGTCATCAGCTCACATCACCTTCCGCTGGACGTTCGGCTTGGGTGCCAGGTGCGCTGACCCGTCACCGAGGTGCAACGCAGGTCAGCGGGCGTGCTCACAGCGGGATATTGCCGTGTTTCTTGGCTGGCAGGGTT
>JALYNS010000270.1 GCA_030773035.1 Chloroflexota bacterium | reverse complement strand
GGGTCGTTTGTTTTCCCCGATGATGCCGGATGTACCGATGAGCGACCTTTCACGCAGCCTGCAGCAGCTTCAGACGGACGCCCTCGCCGAGCTGGCAGCGGCCGGCGATGCGCAGGCGGTCGAGGGGCTGCGGACCTCGCTCTTCGGCCGTGCCGGCCGGCTGACCAGTCTCCTGCGCGGCCTGCGGGCCGTCGATGTCGCGGACCGGCCGGCCGTCGGGAAGCTGGCGAACGCTGTGCGGGACACGCTCGAGGAGGCGATCCGCGCCCGTCAGGCGGCCCTGGGGGAAGGCGGTTCCGGTGCACGGCTGGCAGCCGAGGCGATCGACATGAGCGCACCGGGGCGGCCATCGCGGGTCGGTCATCTCCACCCGCTGCAGACCGTCGAGCGGGACCTGCGCGAGATCTTCCACGCGTTCGGCTTCGAGGTCTTCGAGGGGCCGGAGATCGAGACCGACGCGATGAACTTCGAGGCGCTCAACATTCCGCCCGACCACCCGTCCCGCGACCTGTGGGATACGCTCTACGTCGCGGAGCCCGGCTCCGACCCGCCGCAGCCTGCCAATGACGGCACGATCCTGCGAACGCATACCAGCCCGGTCCAGATCCGCGCCATGCGGGCGTTGCCACCGCCCATCCGGGTGATCACGCCGGGGCGCTGCTTCCGTTATGAAGCGGTCGACGCATCGCATAACTTCGAGTTCTTCCAGGTCGAGGGGCTGGTGGTCGACCACGAGACCAGCCTCGCCGACCTGAAGGGGATGCTCGAGGAGTTTGCCCGAGCCCTGTACGGGGAGGCGACCCGCACCCGCTTCCGACCGGGCTACTACCCGTTCACCGAGCCAAGCGTCGCCTTCGATGTCAGCTGCCTGGTGTGCGGCGGGAGCGGGTGCTCCGCCTGCGGCCGGTCCGGCTGGATGACGATCCTGGGCGCAGGGATGGTCCATCCGACCGTGCTGCGCGCCGGCGGCATCGATCCTGACGAATTCCAGGGCTACGCCTTCGGGATGGGGCTCGACCGCATCACCCTCCTGCGCCATGGCATCCCGGACCTGCGCCTGCTGATGAGCGCCGACCTGCGCTTCCTCGACCAGTTCGCGGCGGGGCGCTAGGCCGATGCGCGTGCCCCTCTCCTGGCTGCGGGAGTACGTGACCTTCGACCTGTCGCCACAGGCCCTCGCCGAGGAGCTGACGCTGCGGGGGCTGGAGGTGAGCGGGATCGAGGTGATGGGCGCCGACTGGACCGACGTGGTCGTCGGTCGGCTCCTCAGCATCGAGCGCCATCCCAATGCCGACAAGCTGTGGCTCACCAGCGTGGATGCAGGATCGGGGACGCCCCTCCAGATCGTGTGCGGGGCCGACAACATCTCCGTTGGGCAGCTCGTGCCGGTGGCGCTGGTCGGCTCCGTGCTTGCCGGGGGACGGCGCATCGAGCGCACCAAGATCCGCGGGGTCGAGTCACACGGAATGCTCTGCTCCGCGATCGAGCTCGGCCTCGGCGAGGATGCGGACGGGATCCACATCCTGGGCAGCGGCGACGACCTGGTGGTGGGGGCGGACCTCGGCGCGATCCTGGGCGAGGCCGTGCTCGACGTGGACGTCAAGCCGAATCGCGGGGACGCCCTCTCGATGGTGGGCCTGGCACGCGAGGTCGCCGCGCTGACCGGCTCATCGGTCCAGATGCCGGAGACGTCGGTCAGCGAGGAGGCCGACATCCGGGTGGACGATCACGTCAGCGTGGTGATCGAGGATGCCGAAGGCTGCCCGCGCTTTACGGCGCGCTGGTTCGAGGGGGTCAACAACGGCGCCTCGCCGGCCTGGATGCAGCGCCGTCTGCTCGCAGCCGGCATGCGGCCCATCAGCGCGATCGTGGACGTGACCAACTACGTCATGCACGAGCTCGGCCAGCCGATGCACGCGTATGACGCCGATGCCGTGCCCGACGGCAGGATCGTGGTGCGGCGAGCCCGTCCGGGGGAAGGGCTGGAGTCGATCGACCACGAGCAGCGCACCCTCGATGCACGGATGCTGGTGATCGCCGATGCGCAGCGAGCGATCGGGCTGGCCGGGATCATGGGCGGCGCAGGCACCGAGGTGAGCGGCAGCACCACCCGTGTGATCCTCGAGTCGGCGATCTTCCATGGACCCACCATCCGTAACACGGCGCGCCGCCTCGGCCTGCGCTCGGAGGCGAGCCTGCGCCACGAAAAGGGGATCGGCCACCACCTGCCCCGCCTTGCCGTCGACCGCGCCGCGCGCCTGCTGGTGGAGATCACGAGCGCTCGGGTGGCTGCCGGGATCGTGGACAACGACCCGCAGGCGCGATCCCGCCGCGTGGTGACGCTCGAGATTGCGCGGACCGAGCGCCTGCTCGGCATGGCGCTGGATGCGTCGCACATTGCCGAGCTGCTGGTGCCGCTCGAATTCGAGGTCGAGCCGGCCGGCGACGGTCGCCTGGCCGTCTCAGTGCCGGATCACCGGCTTGACGTGCTGGCGGCCGAGGACGTCGCGGAAGAGATCGCGCGCAGCCACGGCTACGGCCGAATCATCGGCCGGCTGCCCCAGCCGGCGCTGCCCCCATTCCGCTCCGACCCGAGCGAGCCGCGCCACAGGCTGCGCCGGGTGCTGGCCGGGCTCGGCCTGAACGAGGTGATGACCCATGCCCTCGTCGCGCCGCGCGACGTGGAGCGGGCAGGCCTTGATCCAGTCGACGCGTCATTCGTGCGAGTCGCCAACCCGCTGGCCGAAGCGCATAGCATCCTCAGGCCGACCATGGCCGTCTCGATGCTCGCCTCGCTGGCCGAGAACGTGCGCCAGCGCAGGACCGATGCGTGGATCTTCGAGGTGGGGAAGACCTACTGGACCGGCGGCGTCAAGGGACCCGCCTGGGCCGATACGGCCGGAACTGGCCGGTACGAGGCCTGGCACGTCGGCATCGCGCTGCTCGGCCCGCGCACGCCGCGCTCACCGGGGGAGGCGCCCCGGGACGCTGACGTGGCGGAGATCAAGGCGCTGGTGGAGGCGACTCACCTTGCGCTTGGCGCGCCGGCCCCGGCGTTTCGGGCCGAGAGCGCCGAGCAACGCCATCCGCACCTGCATCCGGGACGCGCCGCGCGGGTCGAGGATGCCAGCGGTCATGCCTACGGCAACCTGGGCGAGGTCGATCCGGGCGTGGCCGCCGCGTGGGATCTGCCCGGACGACCGGTCCTGGCGGTGCTCAACCTGCCGCAGCTCCTGGCACTGGTGCCGGCGCTGGTGCGTGCCGCGTCGGTCCCCGCCGCACAGCCGCTCGATCGCGACCTGGCGGTCGTGGTCGATGCCGCGACGCCGGCCGGCGAGGTGCTCCGGGTGCTGCGCAGCAGTGCAGGTCCGCTGCTGGCCGGCTCCCGCCTCTTCGATGAGTACCGTGGGCCGCAGGTGGGTGAGGGGAGGGTCTCGTATGCGATTGCCCTTCGCTTCCAACCGCAGACCACAGGCGACGAGCGCGCGGTGGAGCGCGCCCTCGACCGTATCCGCGGGGCGTTGCAGCACCACCTCGGCGCCCAGATCCGCTGAACGCCTTCCGCACCTCGGGCGGGGCTGCTACGCTTCGGGTTGGCCGATGGGACACGGCTGAACCGACGCGAGGGAGAGACAATGGAGTTCCTGAGCCAGCTGAGCCCGATCGACCTCTTCATCGTCGCCGCCCTGGCCGCCGGCGTCTTCGCCGGGTTCACGCAGGGCATGATCCGCTACGCCCTGAACATCGTGGTGGTCATCGTGGCCTTCATCATCGCGGGGCAGCTGCGCGGACCGCTGAACGAGGTGCTCGGCTTCTGGGACGCCTTCTCCCCCGCGCTGCGCGAGCAGCTCGTGTTCCTGATCCTCTTCGTGGGGCTGACGGTGGGGGGCTGGTTCATCGTTCGCGTCTTCTGGAAGGGAACGCGCCTGCCCATCGCCAAGCAGCTCGATGAGCTCGGTGGGGCGGTGCTGGGACTCCTCTTCGCGGCGCTTTCGCTGGTCATGACCCTGGTGGTGATGGACACCTTCTTCAAGACCGCCCCCGATGCCGTCATCAACTCGGCGGGCCCGCTGACCGGCATCTACAACGCGCTCGACTCGTCGGTCCTGGTTGACTTCTTCCGGAGCGCATTGATCCCGACCTTCGGGCAGCTGGCTCGACCATTCGTACCGAGCGAGATCGCCGAGTTCCTCATCCAGCCGTGATCCCGACGGCTGCGGTCGTCGAGGCAGTGTCGGAATCAACGACCGGCGCGACGATCGCCGTCGAGCGCGCCTGGTTCGACCGTTCGGCCGCGGAGGTGGCGCCCGACCTGCTCGGCGCGCTGCTGATCCATGACACGCCGGCCGGGAGGATCGCTGGGCGCATCGTCGAGGTGGAGGCTTACCTCGGTCCCGAGGATCGAGCGGCCCATTCGGCGCGAGGCAGGACGCCGCGCAACGCCGCCATGTTCGGCCCGGCGGGGCACCTGTACGTCTACTTCGTGTACGGGCTCCACCACTGCGCCAACGTGGTCTGCGGCCCGGGGGACAAGCCCGAGGCGGTGCTGCTGCGCGGCGTGCGGCTGGTCGAGGGCGAAGAGCTGGCCCGTTCGCGTCGCGGTGACGTTCCGGGAGAGCGACTGGCGGCAGGGCCGGGCAACCTGGCCGCCGCGTTCGGGATCGACCGACGCCTGAACGGCGCCGATCTGCTGGCCGGACCGATCCGCATTGCGCCCGGCGCCACGCCGGCGCCGTACTTGCGCACGGCGCGCATCGGAGTGGCATACGCCGGCGCGTGGGCTGACGAGCCGCTCCGCTTCGTGACACGGGGGTGACCTCGGCGGCCGCCAAGGATCCTCCGGCGCCTGGCGCGGCTGCCGACTCCGGCACGCTGCGCGCCCTGGAGTTCGCCGCGATCGTCGAGCAGCTGGCGGCGCTGACAGCCTTCGTGCCGTCTCGTGAGCTGGCCGAGGCGACCCTCCCGCTGGCTGACGCGGTGCACGTCGGGCTGCTGCACGACCAGACGGACGAGGCGGCCCAGCTGCTGGCCGACCAGTCGCAGGCAACCATCGGCGGGGCGCGTGACGTGCGGCAGGCGCTTGGGCGCGCCCAACGCGGAGGGCGCCTGGCGCCGGCGGACCTGCTCGACCTCGGCGAGACACTGCGGGCCGCCGGCGCATTTGGCGCCCGGCTGGGCGAGTGGCGGGGGACGCACCTGGCATCGGTTCGCGAGGAGCTCGACGATGCCCCCCAGCTGCGCGCGCAGATCGAGCGCACCGTCGACGAGGCTGGGGAGATCCTCGACTCCGCCTCGGCCGAGCTGGCCGCCATCCGCAGGAAGCTGCGCACGGCGCAGGAACGCGTCCGCGAGCGGCTGAACACGATGCTGCGCTCCAGCGCGCTGGCCGGCGTCATCGGTGAGGCGATCGTCACCATGCGCGCCGGCCGCTACGTGATTCCGATCAGGGCCGAGGCCAAGGGAAAGCTGAAGGGGATCGTCCACGACCAGAGCGCCTCGGGGGCGACCCTCTTCGTCGAGCCGCTGACCGTCATCGAGCTGAACAACACCTGGACCCAGGCCTCGCTCGACGGGGCAGCCGAAGAGGAACGAATCCTCGAAGCGCTGTCGCGCGAGGTCGAGGGGCGTGCCGAGTCGCTGCTTGCCTCGCTTGCCGCTCTGGCTCGCGCCGACCTGTGGATGGCCCGCGCTCGACTCGGCCTTCAGCTCGACGCGGTGCGCCCCCAGCTCGCCGACGACGCCGCCGAGCTGCTGTCGGCCCGCCACCCGTTGCTCGGCGCGGGCGCCGTGCCGATCGACCTGCGGATCGGCGAGCGCTTTGGCTACCGGGCCCTGATCGTCACCGGCCCGAACACCGGCGGCAAGACGGTCTCCCTCAAGACGCTGGGCCTGTTGTCGCTGATGCACCAGGCCGGCCTGCGAGTTCCGGCCGCCGAGGGCGCGCGGCTGCCGGTCTTCAGCCGGGTGATGGCCGATATCGGCGACGAGCAGAGCATCGCCCAGTCGCTCTCGACCTTCTCGAGCCACCTGCGCAACGTGGTGCGCTTCGTGGAGGCCGCTGGCCCGGGAAGCCTGGTGCTCCTCGACGAGATCGGGGCCGGCACCGACCCGACCGAGGGCTCGGCGCTGGCGATGGCGATCGTGGAGCGGCTGCTCGCCCTCGGTGCGACCGTGGCGGCCACCACCCACTATGCCGAGCTGAAGGCCTTTGCCCAGGAGCACGAACTGGTGACGAACGCATCGGTCGCCTTCGACGTCGCCACCCTGCGACCGACGTATCGGCTGGAGATCGGCCTGCCCGGCAAGTCGCAGGCCTTCGCCATCGCGCAGCGGCTGGGGCTGCCGGCCGACATCCTCGCCGACGCCCGGTCCCGCCTCGCGGTCGAACACGTGAGCATGGAGGAGACGCTGGCCGCACTCGCGCGTGCCGAGGAGGAGCGGACCGCGGAGCTTGAGCGCGCGCGGAGCGAGCGCGCGGCGGCCGAGGCGGATCGAGAGCGGGCGCGGGCCGGCACCACGCGTGCGCGCAGCGAGGCGGCGCGGATGCTGGCCGATGCCCGTCGCGCCGCCGATGACCTGCTCGTCCGCGCCGAGCGCGAGGTCCAGGACGTGCGGCGTGAGGTGACCCGCCAGCGCAACCTCCGGGGAGCCCGCGGGACGGGCACCCCCGCCCAGAAGGCGTTCGACGACATGGCCGGCAGGGCGGCCCGTGCCCGTTCCGAGGTGGCCGCCGGCACGGACGTTGCGCTGGGGGCGGAAATGAAAGAGGCGCCACAGCCGCGAGTTGGCCTGTGGGGCCGTAGCCGGACCCTGGGCAGCACGGGGCGCATCGTGGCTGTCAGCGGTCGTACCGGGAGAGTGACGCTCGAGACCGACGGCGCCCGGGTCGTCGTGCCCGGTGACGACATCGAGATCGCCGAGGAGCCGATCACCGGACCGACGCCCCGCGACGAGGAGATGGCCAAGCTGCGGGAACGAGCCGCCAGCCGCATCGCCCCGCGCCTGGACCTGCGCGGGGAGCGTGTCGAGGCGGCGATCGAGCAGCTGGGCGCGTACCTCGACGAGGCTCTGCTCGCCGGCCTCGATGAGGCGGTGGTCGTCCACGGGGCGGGAACCGGGGCCCTGCGCCGCGCGATTCGTGAGTTCCTGGCGGAGCATCCTCGCGTTCGCTCCACCCGACCCGGCCGTCGCGAGGAGGGGGGCGACGGCGCCACCGTTGCCGAGCTCTAGGGGGCTTGGCTCGGGCTCGGGCTCGGGGATGGGCTCGGGCTCGGGGTAGGCGTATCGGTCGGCAGCGCCGTTGGGCTGGCAGTGGGGATCGGCGTGGGCGACGGGGTGGGGGACGGGCTCGGAGACGGGGTTGACGTCGGGACCTCGCCCGGCGTGCACAGCTCGGTGGGTGCCAGGGGGGCGTCGAAGGCGGGCGCGGGGGCCCGAGGGACCTGGCTCTCCTTGCCGCGGTTGCGCTCGATCCAGGCGATGTTCGCCTCCTCCCAGGTCGGGTAGCTCGCCTCGTAGCCGGCCAGGTCGAGATAGACCTTCTCGTCCGGTACCCGCGCTCCGGGGGTGGCGCCTGGGGCTGGTGTGGCCGCCGCATCGGGGCTGGCAAGGCCCGGGTCGCCGCATCCCGGCTGCCAGATCTTGCCGGTCAGCGCCTCGACCAGCAGCTTGCGGTGCAGCGTGTCCTGCCGGGTCAGCCGGTGAGCGGCAGCGAATACTTCGGCGACGGTCTTGGTCGTGAACTCGCCGGGCAGCATTCCGGTCAGCGCATCCACCTGTGCCTCGACGACTCCGGCGGGCCGCGGAAAGTCGCGCAACGGGAGGTCGTTCGCCGCGGTCACCTCGGCCATGTAGTCGTGCCAGATGAAGGTCGGGCCGTCGGCCGCGAAGACGTCCTTGATGTCGGTGAAGTCGCTGTTGCCGACCCAGACGCCCGTGACGATGGCGCCCTCATCGACGGCCGGGTCCGGATCCGGCGCCAGGTAGCCGAATGCCTGCAGGTCGCGGAAGTCGTTGGTCGTACCGGTCTTCAGCGTGGCGGGCCGCCGGCCGGCATCGGTCGACAGCTGGAAGCGCCTGCCCCAGATGGTGTTGGTGGCCGGGTTGGTGTTGTCGGCCAGGATGTTGGTGACCAGGTAGGCGGCGTCCTCGCTGAGCGCGCGCTCCTGGGGCGGGGCATCGGTGGAGTGGTCGTAAATGACGTTTCCATCGCGGTCGGTGATCTTCTCGATCAGGAACGGCTCGGCAAGAATGCCCCCATTGGCCAGCGCGCCATATGCGCCCGCCAGGTCGAGCATGTGGACGCCGATGGTGCCCAGCGTCAGGGAGGGCACCCCGGGATCCTGCTGAGGGTCCCATTCCAGGCCCAGACGCTCGGCCATGTCGACCACGTTCTGGGTGCCGATCAGCTGCTGCGCCTTCGTAGCCGGAATGTTCAACGAGTACTTGAGGGCGTCGCGGACGCGGACCGGGCCGCGCTCCTTCCCGCTGGCGTTCGGGACCGTGTAGCCCTCGGCGATCACGCCCTCGACGTCCATCAGCATGGTCGCCGGGGTGATCGAGCCGCGCTCGAAGCCGGTGGCGTAGGTGATCGGCTTGAAGGCGGAGCCTGATTGGCGGAACGCCTGCCCGATCACGTCATAGGCTGGCTGGTGGGCAAGCGTCGCCTCGCCGTAGTAGTTGGCCGATCCGACGTACGCGAGGACCGCGCCGCTCCGGTAGTTGAGGGTCACCAGCGCGTCGTTGTTGATATTGCGCCCCTGGAGCTGCTTGATCCAGCTCAGCGCCGGCTCGCCGTACTTGGCGACGAGCTGCTCATCGGTCATGCGGTCCATGTCGTAGGCGACCCCGGCCCACTTCTCCGCGCTGACCTGGTAGCCAGCGTGGTCCAGCGTGGTGGTGATCAACAGCCCGCCCCGATCGAGCAGATCCTCGGCGCCGAGCAGCTCGCCGGCGGCCCGCCGCACGGCGTACACGAAGTGCGGCGCCTTGTAGGCGCGATCCTTCGGCGGCGCCAGGATGATCTCCTCCGCGGCGGCCTCGTCGCGCTCGGCTAGGGTGATCATCCCGGTATCGAGCATCACGTCCAGTACGACACGTTGGAAGACCAGCACGCGCGCTTCGGGCGGCACGACCAGCACCGTGTTCCC